>CAYJPI010000114.1:0-7372 GCA_964372005.1 uncultured Oscillospiraceae bacterium
GGTTTCCTCTTGGTAGCGGCGGACGGATTTGAACCGCCGACACTCCGGGTATGAACCGAATGCTCTAGCCAACTGAGCTACGCCGCCATGCACCCTCACGGGCACTATTCACCCTTCGGGTGATGGTAAAAATGGTTGCGGGGATGGGATTTGAACCACATGACCTTCGGGTTATGAGCCCGATGAGCTACCAGACTGCTCCACCCCGCGTCGCTCCGTTTGTTAACGGCATGTAATAGAATATCACGGTTAAATCAAAACGTCAAGTCTTATTTCAAAAAAGTTTTTGATTTTTTTGGTTATAATGATATAATAGACTATACTTTCGATATGCGGAGGATCGAGCATGGAAAATACAGTGTTTGTTTTGAATTTTGCATTGAGCGTTTTTGCTTTCCTTGAAACCGCCAACGTAATTGTGCTATATTTTGCGCCCGGTTTCAAGTACGGAAATGGCATTAACGTGTTTGATGGCTATTATAAGGTTAAAAGCGACCCTTTATTGTTCTTATTTGTAAGGTATCTTAAAAATTGGGTTGCCGGATCAAAGCTTGTGTTTATTGCGCTAACGATAGTAATAATCTTATTTGCTGATGTACGCACAAAGCTGTTTGCACTCATAGGCCTAGCTTTATCGATAACGAGTTATTTTTTCGGGCTACATCCTATAATAAAAAAGCTTGATAAAATGGGCGAAATCACACCGCGCGGATATTCAAGATCACTTGGTTTCATGATATGGGGGTTCATAGCACTCTTTATCGTATGCATCGTCTATTTCATTTTATCTTGATGTGGCCGCTTTCAAGCACTCGCACCCCCACCCTCAAATATTGGGTTTATGCATCATCCATTTGTGAATACAATGAAAAAAATATGCCATAAACCGATACTATTGAGCTTGAACCTTTACAATGATGGTTAAATTCTGGTACAATGTCCTTCGTAGGAGGGACGGCATGGCACGACAGAGACGATATGTGGCAAAGGACAGCAAGCAAACGATACTTCGTTTGCTCCAATTTGTGTTCCTTGCAATAGTGATTGTGGGCGGTATTGTTGCCGCTATACTTTTTTTAGCACAGGATGGAACGCGCATTGCTTCCACCACAGCTTTACCTTTTACATCGGCGCATTCATATGCATATACGGGGCGAGGGTTCTTATACGAAGTTCCCGGCGGCCTTACATACGCCGATCTGTCCGATGAGGAGAGGAATTACAACGCAACCGTAAACGCCGATGAGGTAATGTTAATGGGTAGCGATAGCATCCATGCACTATACAACTCAGCGGCAATAAATATAGTAGGCGCGCAGGATATCCCATCATACTCGCAAACGCTTGTGAACGTGGCAACCGGCATGGATAATGTTGCGATACTTTGGAGGGATGCGGCCGGCATCGAAAGTGTGCAGGTTTTAAGTGCGGCCGGTGAGCAGAAGGACCTACTCATATTCGAAGGGCAATATATAGTTGATTATGGTTTTTACTATGATGGTGAAATCGAAACACTTTATGTGCACACCCTCGATATAGCGAGCGCAACGCCCATGAGCACGATACATATTTTTAATATGACATCGTCATCGACGAGCGGCGTTTTACAGGTTCAACACCAGTTGATTGAGCATGTGTATTTTACGAATACAAGCATTTTCATCGCAGGGACAAACACCATTAACCGCTACGATAGGGCAAACAACCGTGAAAGTTACCATGTTACGGTTTATGGCTGGGAAGTGTATGATTATGATGGCGCATCCACATTCCTGCTTTCTCCGCGTTCATCAACCACCCCCGGAATATTAAAGGTTTTATCGCTTACGCAGGGCGATGTCGGCGAAGTGGGCGAAAGCATTTTCCAAGCTCCCATGGGTACGCTCGGCGTGTATTTCATGGGTGATACCATAATGGCCATTACAAGAACGACGCTTTACAGCTACGACTTGGAGGGGGCTCTCATCCGCGAATACAGCGTTGAAACGCCCATTGCATCCGTCAAAAAGATAGATGATAATTTATTGCTTTTTACCGATGATGCAGGCTCGCTTAGCATGTACACTCTAAGGTAGGAACAAATATAAGGCAAACATTTGATGCGGATGCATCCATTATATAATAAGAAAGGATGGCGAATATGAATTTGATCGACATTGGCGTGCTCGCCGTTCTTGCCATGTTTTTGCTTGCGGGTTACTACCGCGGCTTTTTATGCACGCTGTTTGATATAGGCGCATTCATCGTATCATCGTTGATAGGTTATTTGTTTGGGCCTATGCTCGCAAGTGCCATACGCGGCAGCGAAAACCTGTATCGTACCATGCTATACTACACCGAAGGGTCGGAATTTGTAACGAGCGCAGGCAGTGCAGGGGTAGAGCTTGCGAGGACGGACATTGCAAATGTAAGCTCCGAACAGCTACTCGGCGTTATGCAAACCACCAAGGTTCCTTTTCCTTTTGACGAACGTATACGCGAAAACATAGCAACCGAGGCTTTCGCTGGCGATTCCGTTACCGCGCTCGGCGATTACTTCAACCTTACCATAGTAAATGTATCGATAAGCATAGTATCCTTCCTCGTGGTTTTCATGGTGGCAAGGCTTGTTTTGGTTTTTGTTATCCAATTGTTTGACTATGCGCAAAAAGGCTACCCCATGCTACACACGGCCGATGGGCTGGTTGGTGCGGGCTTTGGCGTTATACGCGCATTCCTCGCTTTGTTCCTTATTTTCATGGTATTACCGCTTATGCTCGTAATTTTTTCAGACCTGATACTGCCCTTTGTTGAAACATCCTTCTTTGCAGAATTCTTCTATACATCTAATTTTATGCTGAGCTTTATTTAATCTTGTTTGCCGAATAAAAATGGAGTACAATGGAAGTATATTCATGAGGGGAGGATAATCATTTTGGTTATCACAAGACGTACATTCGGCACAACGACGGATGGGCATGAGGTAAGCGCATTTACGCTTGCAAATGAAAACGGTATCGCGGTTACGGTGCTCGACTATGGTGTAACGGTGCAAAAATTGCTCGTTCCCGACAAAAGCGGAAAAACGGTGGATGTCGTGCTCGGTTTTTCGGATATGGCCGGCTATGAAAAGTGCGAATCTTTCCTCGGCGCAACCATCGGGCGCTTTGCCAATCGCATCGAAAAAGGATGCTTCTTCCATAATGGCGAGAAATACACACTTGATTGCAACGATGGCGAAAACCATCTTCACTCCGGAAAAACGGGTTTTCATAAGCGAATTTTTGACGCGCATGTACTAAAGAACGGTGTCGCTTTTTCTCTTATTTCCAAAGAAAACGAAAGTGGTTACCCGGGCAATATTTCAACCAGAACCACGGTTACCCTTTCCGATGATAATGAACTTACATTCCGCTACAATGCTTTGACGGATGCGGATACGCCCTACAACCCCACCAATCACTCATACTTTAACCTTAACGGCCATGAAAGCGGCGACATCTATTCCCACAAACTTTGGATGAATGCGCCCCTTTACACGCCTAATAGGCCCGACGCTATCCCAACGGGTGAGATAGTAAGCGTTAAAGACACACCGATGGACTTTTATGCCGAACCAAAAGAAATCGGGCGTGATATTCACAGCGATTACGAGCAGATAAAGCTCTTCTCGGGCTACGATCATAATTTCGTACTCAAGATGGGGCAAGCTCCCATGCACGATGCCGCAACACTCGTAGCAGGCGAACGCCGCATGACGGTAAGCACAACCATGCCCGGCATGCAGCTTTACACCGCCAATGTTACGGATGAGGTGGGCAAGAACGGCGCAAAATACAGGATGCACAGCGCACTTTGCCTTGAAACACAATTTTTCCCCAACAGCGTGAACGAGGCGCACTTCCCTTCACCTATTTTGAAGACGGGAACACAATTTAGGAGCGAAACCACATTCAAATTTGACTGTGTGTAAATTTTATGCTGACATGCAGTTTCGCTGTATGTTACGTCATCCACTGCATATACTTAAAAGGAGGTTATCGTTATGATAGTAATCGGAATCTGCGGTGCCAGCGGAAGCGGAAAAAGCACGCTTGCAAATCGCATAAGGGAGTCATTATCATGTTCGTGCGTTATTATCGGGCAGGATGGGTACTACAAGGATCACAGCCACCTACCACTCGAAGAGCGTGAGTATGTTAACTACGACGAACCCGATGTGTTCGACCATGATGCGCTGTTGGCGGATGTAAACTCACTCGCATCCTTCCTACCGGTCACAACCAAGGGATACGACTACACCACGCATTGCCGAGCCGACCGTACCGACATACTCATAGAGCCACCCGAGGTTCTTATACTGGAGGGTATACACATTTTCCGCGATAGGCGCCTTTGCGAAAAGATGAGCCTAAAGGTGTTCATGCAGGTTGATGCGGATATTTGCTTGCTTCGCCGCGTGAGAAGGGACATAAAAAAGCGTGGCCGCGATATAGATTCCATCGCCGCACAGTATATCTCCACCGTTAAACCGATGTACGAAAAATACGTTAAAAAATATGCACAGTTTGCAGACTTCATGATTATGCGCGGAGGAAAAAACCCCCTCGCTATCGATGCCATCACCGCGTATTTAACCGCTAAACTAATGGCCGAGCGTTTCTCGAAGGAAAGCATACGCGAAGATGATCCGCATCTCGAAGCGATGCAAATCCAAGAGGAGGAATCATGACAAACAGCCCAAATTCGGGCGGTAACTCGCTACGCCGAAGCATGTTCCTAATAGCGTTCGGCGTTATTGTATATTGGCTACTCATGCGAATCGAGGTGATATACACCGCCGTCGATTGGTTTGTTGGCGTAGTTTCACCGGTGTTGATTGGCTTTGGCATAGCATTTTTAATCAACCTTCCCATGTCGTTTTTTGAAAGGACGATTTTTGCACGCCTGCTTAAGGGCGACACTCGTCTAAAAAAGGGCCTTCGTCGCGCACTTTCGATGCTACTGGCATACAGCGTGGTTATCGCTTTTATTATCTCGATATCCGCCTTCGTATTACCTACGGTTACAAACAGTGTAGCCCAGCTTGCATCAAACTTCACGCAGTATGTAACCAACTTTCAGGTACTGCTTGACGGGGTGATGAGCACTTTATCGCTAGATCCTGATTTTGTGCCGGTACTCGCTAATCTATGGGATATGACAACCTCCTTCCTTGAAACGGTAATAGTTGAAGTCGTACCTCAGGCGGTATCGTTCACTATCGATGTTACGAGCGGCATATTCACATTCCTACTTTCTGCGATGATATCATTGTACACGCTTGCAAACAAGGATTCGTTGCGCGTGCAGATAATGCGATTCATCTACGCCGTGTTTGGCAAAACGAAAGCCGTTTTCTTTAAGGATACGGGCGTTATAGCATATGAGGTATTCTCGCGCTTCGTTGTAGGGCAGTTAACCGAGGCGATCATACTCGGGATTCTGTGCTTCGTTGGAATGAGCCTGTTCGAAATTCCATATGCTATGCTAATAAGTACCGTAATCGCAATAACCGCACTTGTCCCCATAGTGGGGCCTGTGTTCGGTACGATACCATGTACCATCATCATACTCGTTATCGATCCTGCGAAGGCTTTTGTCTTCCTCGCGTTTGTGGTTATTTTGCAACAACTCGAGGGAAACATAATATATCCACGCGTGGTGGGCAATGCCATCGGGCTTTCGGGCTTGTGGGTGCTTGCAAGCATACTCGTGGGCGGTGGCCTGTTTGGCGCTGTTGGGATGCTTCTTGGCGTTCCTACATTCGCGCTCGTATACAGGCTTACGCGCAAATGGGTGGAAGAACGCGAGCGGAAGAACAAGCATGATGGGATACTATCCATCGATGAACTGATAAAAACTCCCGAGGAACGGGGAAAGGGCAAGTATTAGTCGATATGGAGAAATCATCTTCCAAAAAAACAAAGAAAAATGCTAAGAAAAAAGCTAAGCACCCATGGATAAAATGGGTGCTTTTAGGTATAGGCGCGGCGCTTATTGTTAGTGCGGCGGCGGTGTACATACTCGGCGCAACGCTGTTTAACAGGATGTCCGCGCCGGGCACTTTTAACGTAGTTGAAAATACGCCTGCGCCTACAGCCACGCCGACACCATCGCCGACGATGGAGCAAACTCTCGAAAATGTCGATGCTGTGGTTACTCCCACGCCAACACCCACATTAACCCCTCATCCCATGCTCGATTTGTATACCCAAACCGAACTTACATATGATGAATACATCGCCATGCAGGAGCAAAATGCAAATATCGAGGATTATACGAATGTGCTTCTCGTGGGCGTTGATAGACGCGGCGGCGATGGTTTCTCCCACGCGGATACTATGATGATAGGCACGATAGATGGCGTTAACGAGCGCTTGAAGCTTACATCCCTACTTCGCGACATGTATGTAACCATACCAAATGAGGGACGCGGAAGGCTAAACTCGGCCGCGGCTAAGGGCGGTATGACTTTGCTTATGCAAACCATCAACGAAAATTTCAACATGGACATAAAGAAGTATGTGCTTGTGGATTTCAAGATATTCGAAGATATTGTGGATTTGATGGGCGGCATTACGGTTAACATGTCATCAGCGGAAATATCCGCCGCGAATGATAATATTGCAGGGCTTAACAAGCAGTATGGCGTTTCCTATCTATGGGATGGGTTTATATTTGCGAACCCCGGCGATGTTCTTCTAACGGGCAAGCAAGCACTCGGTTTTGCGCGCATACGAAAGATTGACAGTGATTTTGTGCGCACCACCCGCCAATTTGAAGTTATAGAAGCTATATTTGCAAAGTTTCGCACGATGAACATTACAGAGCAATACGCGCTGATGTATGAGCTTTTGCCGCTCGTTGAAACAAACATGGATGCCGCGTTGATAATAGAATCGGCCATCGCCGCACTGTCGATGCAGTCGGGCGGCATATTGCATGCTACCCTCCCCGTGGAAGGGCTGTATAAATCGGGCAGCGTTAACGGTAGCTCGGTTCTTCTTTGCGATTTCCCTGCGCACTCTCAATACCTTCACGACTTCATCTATACATCATCTGAAGTTCCCGATGAGGCGATAGTTAAAACGCCCGGCCCGTCGTTGCCGCCTCGAACACCATCGCCGACTTTGCCCCCATACACCGGCGGAGGCACAAGTGGTGGATACTATATATCCATAAATGGTGAGTTCTTCAACGTGGAGGGTACGCCTTCACACTCGGGCGATCCAATACCGAACGTTGCAGCAACCCCCGTGCCAACGCCTTTGCCCGACCCCACACCTACGCCTTAGCCGACAGATGGCTTTATCGTCCCGCCCGATACCGACGCCTTTATACCGCCGCCTTA
>CAYJPI010000115.1:0-851 GCA_964372005.1 uncultured Oscillospiraceae bacterium
CTCTACAATTTTGGCCGCGCAATACTGGGGCAAACGTGATTTGAAGGGCATACATTCGACGCTCGGCATCTGTTTGATGTCGGGCTTCGCTGTCACGGGAACCGCATTTTTGCTTGCGCAGATATTCCCAACATTCCTCGTTGGGCTTTTCAGCGATGAAGCGGCGGTTATCGACCTTGGTGTGCAGTACATCCGCATAGCATCATTTGCGTACCTTATTAAGCCCATCGCATATGCGTTTGGGTCGGCTCAAAAGGCGACAGAGCGGCCAATCCTGCCTATGATTACAGGCATCATAGGTATACTGACGAATGCATTCTTTAACTATTGCTTGATCTATGGTAATTTCGGCTTCCCTCGCCTCGAAGTTGAGGGCGCGGCGATAGCCACATTAATCGGCGTTAGCGTGGATGCATTGCTCCTCGTTATCTTGAGCTATGCAAAGAAAACCCCTGCCGCCACAAACCTCAAGGCGATAATGTCATTCACGCGTGCGGATTTTAAGAACTACATGAGCTTGACCATCCCCATGTTCGTTGGCGATGTTATATGGGCGCTCGGCATAAACACATATAATTTCATGTATGGACAGATGGGTACGGATGCTTTCGCGGCGGTTACCATCTACTCCACCATAGAACGCCTTGCATTCGTTTCGTTCTACTCGGTCGGCAATGCATCGAGCGTAATAATAGGCAATGCGATAGGTGCAGGAAAGATGGGAAGCGCATATCCATATGCCAAGCGAATGCTCATCATATCCGGCGCGGTTGGCGTACTCACGGGATTATTCTTGCTATTTGTTGCGCCCAATGTGCTCGGTTTCTATGAGGTGTCCGAGTCCGTAAAGG
>CAYJPI010000115.1:861-4458 GCA_964372005.1 uncultured Oscillospiraceae bacterium
AACATTTGTGGCGATCAATAACTGCGTTATAGTCGGCATACTGC
Source organism: uncultured Oscillospiraceae bacterium (assembly GCA_964372005.1). GTDB lineage: Bacteria > Bacillota > Clostridia > Christensenellales > CAG-138 > CAYPKG01. The sequence goes on from CAYJPI010000115.1 coordinate 906, forward strand.
GTGCAGGCGGCGATGCACGATATGCCGTGTTTGTTGACACTGCACCTATGTGGGCGATAGGCATACCGGCTGTGTTCATCGTTGGTGTGCTACTTGGCTACGAACCGCATATCGCCTTCATGGTGTCCATGATAGCTGATTTTTCTCGCGTGTTCCTATCGCTTCGGCGCATGCGCTCGCGCAAGTGGATAAACGATGTAACGTTAAAGCATTGATACGTGGGGCGAATAAAGCATCGCTCAAATAATATCGGGTTGATTGAACTGCCGTTACGCAGCGCTAAAGCGTATTGTCGTTACGGCGGTTTTTTTGTGTCAATAACGTAAACCTTTGGTATGCACCCTTCGCTTGAGGGAAAAACTGTGCTATAATGTGAATCAAACGGAAAGATGGGTAACCGATATCATCCGTAAACTAAGGGAGGAACCATGCGAAACCTTCAAAACAGCAGGCTGCTTTTAATCGCTATCGTCGTTGTTGTGGTGCTGATAATAATAGCATTCGCCACAGCTGGAGACCGAACGATGACATTCGTCGAAAGTACGGTGGGCGGAGTTGTAGAGCCCGTGCAAGGCTTTGCATCCAATGCTTCGGGGGCGATTATAGATTTCTTTGAAAATATATTTAACACCACCGATGCGGATGTGGAAAACGAACAGCTAAAGGTGTACATAGCACAGCTCGAGGAGAATGTAACCGAGATGAATGCGCTCGAACAGGAGAATGAGCGCTTGAAGGAGCTTTTGAACTTTACCGAGGCGAACCCCGACCTTACATATGCTTCTGGGCAGGTTATCGGCAGAAGCCAGGGCATCTGGTTTGATACATTCACAATAAATGTCGGTAGATCCGAGGGCGTTGAAAAGAACATGCCTGTAGTGAATGCTATGGGGCTTGTCGGCCGTGTATCCGAGGTTGGAAACGGCTGGTCCAAGGTTATATCGATAATAGATTCGAGCATGAGCGTAAGCGTGATGGTTGAAAGAACGCGCGATAGCGGCATGGTAAGAGGTACGCTCGAGCCGGGAACGGACACGAATATGCTGGAGCTTTATTATCTCCCGTCGGACGCGGATCTTCAGCCGAACGATCGCATAGTTACTACGGGGATAGGCGGCCTCTATCCCAAGGGAATAGAGATAGGCATAGTCGCGGAAGTAAGCCGCACGGGCGAGAGCGATTATAACGCGCTCATTACTCCATCGGTCGATTTTGGGCATATGGAGGAAGTGATGGTTGTAATCGGCATGGAGGTGGTTGAGTGACGCGCCGCATACTCCCATACATCGCCGTCATAGTGGCCATGTATTTTGACAGCATATTTTTCGACAGCGTGCATATATTCGGCGTTCGCCCCGATGTGATGCTTGCGTTTACCGTCAGTTTCTCGGTGCTCTCTGGGATGATTCCCGGTGCGCTCATGGGATTGTTCGGTGGGCTTATTATGGATATAATGTTTGGCCGCATGATAGGACTAAATGCGATGTTGTATTTCACCGCAGGCATTGCCGGCGGATACTTCTTCGGTAAATTCTACGCCGATAATGTGGTAATACCCACAGTCACGGCTATGGCCGCGAGCGTTCTAAAGGACTTGGTTTACGCGCTTGCCGCGGCACTTCTGGGCGCACAGTATTCATTCGGATGGATGTTCGCGCTCTATATTATCCCTGCTGCCCTATTTACGGGGCTCGTATGCATGCTTGTGCATGTACCTTTTCGAGCTGTGCTCGGCAGATACGGGGGACGTACGAAAGGACTTGATCGCTGATGAACAGACCTAAGGCACGAATAGCGGCGCTATTTGTTGTGATGCTTTTCATGATGAGTGCGCTCATATATCAATTATACGATGTTATGATAGTAAACGGAGCGGACTACGCCCGTGAGGCGCTCGATGCGCGAACCGTTACCACCTACAATACCGGCGCGCGCGGAAGCATACTCGATCGCAACGGCATACCGCTCGCCTACGATAAAACCAGCTATGATGTGCAATTTTGGCGCGATCCCGACCGAACGGGCGCAACCGACAGCGCACTGTACACCGAGAGCCTCATCGCGGCCATAGATATAATCGAGGCCGGCGGAGGGAGCATTATTAATAGTTCCTACATACAGATGGATGAGAGTACCGGGCGAATTTATTTCGACTGGGGAGTTACGAGCGATACTGCGGTTAAATCGCGCTATCGCAATTATTGTAATGCAATGGGATTCTCAATCACATCGGGGGGAGAAGAGCTTCCGATGGAGGAATGGATAAACGTTGAAGAGGCGTATCTTGAAAGCCGTGATATGTGGAAGATACCCGAGCATATGCCATTTGAAGATGCGGTGAAGATAATGTCGGTGCGCCAAGAGGTAAACATGAACCGATGGAGAGCATATGACCCGATAACGATAGCATATAATGTTCCCATTGAAGTGGTTGCCGAGCTTGATATGCTATCGGGCGAGCTTCTTGGAATACAAACCCAGCAGAGCACAACTCGCGTTTACCCATGGGGGAATACGGCTTCGCATATACTTGGTTATTTGGGAAGGCAGGTATCCGACGAAACGAGCATACGCAGTATGACTACGATGGGATACACCGATGAGATATTGGCTGAGTTCGAAAATTTATACGCATATGATCAAGAGACGGGCGAACTCAACACGGCTGATGACGGAACGCCGTACAGCATATATTCAACCGATGGTGAAGGCAATGAAGTTGTAAGAATGACGCGCATGGGCTATTCATTCAATGATTACATCGGCGTTGCGGGCGTTGAAAGGACGATGGAGCAGTACCTGTCAGCAAACACCGCATTGCAGCGCGGCGAGGAGATACTTGAGATCGATAATTCGCTGAATGTAACGAGAACTCTCGAGTCCACCGTGCCGGGGAACGGCAATGATGTAATGTTGACGATCGACCTGCCGCTACAGCAGGTTACGGAAGCGGCGCTCAAAAAGTCTATCGATAGTATACGTGCGTATGAAGAGCAATTGATAGTTGAGGATATTGAAAAGTACATGGAGCTACGTGGCGGTGATCTCGACAGCATCAACATGGCGGAGTCCGGCTCCATTGTCGTGCTTGATGCGAACTCGGGCGAACTTCTCGCCAGCGCATCATACCCTGATTTCGACCCGAATGTGTTCATGGGCACGCTCACTCAGGCGCAGGCCGATGAATACTTCAACAATCCTGCAACGCCTACACTTAACCGAGTGATAAGCTCTCGCCTTGCGCCCGGATCTATTTTCAAGATGGCGACGGGCTTAGCAGGATACATGGAGGGCGCGATAACGCTTGAAGAGGAGATCCCCGATCATTATGGGTATTACACGCACTTTGTAAGCGGCCAGGAGATCGACGAGGATGACGCGCCGCGTTGTTGGGCAGGAAGCGCGGGCAAGCATGTAGAAGACAATGACCTTGCCAATGCGCTTACGCGTAGTTGCAACTGGTATTTTTACACCGTTGCCGACCGAATCGGCATCGATACATTGAATGAGTGGGCAGGGAGACTGGGGCTTAACAGCACCACGGGTGTTGAGT
>CAYJPI010000115.1:4468-7362 GCA_964372005.1 uncultured Oscillospiraceae bacterium
GGCGGTCAGGACGTTCTTTATGATAATACCAAGGACTACTATGACCAAAGCGCGAGTTTGGCATCGCTCGTATACAGACAGATACGTTCGTATCTAATCACGATACAAGAGGATCGTGGGATAATGGATACCCCCGACGAATCGTTTGACCGGTGCGCCGCTCGCATACTTGCCTTGCAAGATGGCGGTGATCAGTCCTTCGGTGAGGAGATCCGTGAGATACTGCGAGACGAGCTCGGCGTGCCCGTAAACGTATCGCTTTCGGCAGACTGGGTTAGCAATATCAACTCCATGCTCGTCGAGCTTCAGTGGAAGCCGGACATGACCATCCGTACGGGCATCGGGCAGGGTATCGCACTCACAACGCCCATCGCGGCGGCGAGGTTTGCAGCGACCTTCGTAAACGGAGGCGTTGTGTATGATGTTAATGTGATCGAGCGCGTGCTTGGCGCCGGTGGTGAGGTTATACACGAAGTTGAACCGACCATACACGACCAAATCGACGCACCCGACGAGTTTTGGGATACAGTGCGAGTTGGGCTTAGCGGCGTGGTGTCACCCGAGGATGGAGGAACGGCCGAGGCGGCGTTCACCGAGGAATTCCGCGAGGAAGGGTACCTCGATCGAATCATCGGTAAGTCCGGTACGGCGCAGATTTCGGCGAGCAACAATGTTGATATCGAGAACACATCGTGGTTCGTCACCATGGCGCCCAAGGAAGATCCCGAGATCGTCATCATCACCTGCATCCCTTACGGCTACTCCGGTTCGCGCGGTGGTGCGCCGGCCGTAGAGGAGATTGTGCGCTTCTACATCGATCGCATGGAGGATGCCGCCGTTGATAATCTCGTAGGCGTTAACGGTATCGTGCCGTAGTTCTAGGGGGGTACGATAGGGGACACTGAGACCCCTGCGAGGGGATGTTCATTCCCTTAACCCCTTTTCTGATCCGCTTCAATGATCATGAAGGAATACAAAAAACGCCCCGTCGCGATCGCGACGGGGCGTTTTGGGCTATTGTTTTATTCTTCCGAATCGCCACGCATAGTGATGCAATTGCACGGGCACACCGATGTGCAATCGCCACATTTTGTGCACTTCTCAATGTCAATCTTCGCGAAGCCGTTTTCAACGGCGATAGCGCCTTCTTTGCATTCCTTCACGCAACGTTTACAGCCGATACACGCCGTCATACACGCCGCGCGCGCTTCCCTTGCTACATCCTCATTGCGGCAACGAACGATCACATGTGCGCTCGCAGGCATAAGTTTAATTACGCCGCGCGGACAACATTCAACGCAAGCTCCGCAACCGGTACACAGCGCATCATCGATCTTCGCAATTCCGTCCACGATTGATATCGCACCGAACACGCAATGGTTCATACAGTCGCCTTCGCCAACGCAAGCAAAGCGGCACAATTTCGGCCCGCCCGACATCGACACGGCAACATTACAGCTCTTCAATCCGTCATAGATAAAGCGATCCTTGGCAATACCGGAGGTACCTTGGCAAATTACACGCGCAAGCTGTTTTTCGCCTGCTTCAACGGTAACACCCATAACCGAGCCGATCGCTTCGGCGGCGGCCGCACCGCCCGGAGGACATCCATTTGCCGGGGCTTTACCTTCAACAACCGCCTCGGCGAATGCATCACATCCCGCAAAACCGCAAGCACCGCAGTTTGCACCTGCCAAACACTCGCGAATCTGTTCCACGCGCGGATCTACTTCAACATAGAATTTTTTGCTCGCCACGGTCAGCACTGCGCCGAATATCGCGCCGAGCACACCCATTACCAAGAGGGGCGTTACAATGCTCATTACATTCATTTCATCCCCTCCTTATACCAATCCCGAGAAGCCCATGAACGCTACGCTCATCAGCCCCGCGATAACCAAGCTCGCCGCAAATCCCTTGAAGTTATTCGGGATAGCCGCAGTTTCGAGCCTTTCGCGCACACCGGCCATCAATACGATCGCCACAAGGAAACCGATCGCGCCGAATGTACCGTTGAGTACGCTGTAGAGAAGATCATAGCTTTCACTCACGTTCAAAACCGTTGCACCGAGAACCGCACAGTTGGTTGTGATAAGCGGAAGGTAGATACCAAGCGCACGATATAGGCTCGGGCTACTCTTCTTAATAAACATCTCAACGAACTGAACCAAGCTCGCGATAACGAGTATGAACGAAATGGTATCGAGGTATTGTAGGCTAAAGGGCACGAGTACCCAGTTGTAGATCATCCAAGTTATAAGGCTTGCAAGCGCCATAACGAAGGTAACCGCCATGCCCATGCCTGCCGCGGTTTCCACCTTGGAAGATACACCGAGGAAGGGGCAAATACCCAAGAAACGTGAGAAGATAAAGTTATTGGTCAAAACACATCCGACCATGAAGAGGAGTATATCCGTTACTGCATTCATGCTTTATCCCCTCCTTCCGAAATTTCAGCGAGTGCATCCTTGTGCTTTTTCTTATCTATTGCCTTGTTCATGTAATAGTTCACCGCAAAGAGTAGAAGCCCGAAGGTGATAAATCCACCCGGTGCAAGAACCGCAAGGAGCATCGGCTGGTATGACGGCCCCATGATGTTGAAGCCGAAGATAGTGCCATTGCCTATGATCTCGCGAATAGCGCCGATGAGCGTTAATGCGAGCGTAAAGCCCACGCCCATACCTATACCATCCACCACCGAGGCTAAAACCGTATTCTTACTCGCGAAGGCTTCCGCACGGGCGAGTATGATGCAGTTAACAACGATGAGCGGTATGAACAGGCCGAGACTTTCATACAGTGCAGGGATGAAAGCTTGCATGAATAGCTGTACCATAGTAACGAAGGTACAAATAACCACGATGAATGCAGGGATGCGAACCTTATCGGGGATG
>CAYJPI010000116.1:0-2653 GCA_964372005.1 uncultured Oscillospiraceae bacterium
GCCCTCATCGCCACTTGAGTCGCCGCCTTCGTCGCCACCACTTGAGTCATTATTGGAATCGGGGGTGCTGTCGGGCTCGTATGCGGGGTCGGCAGCGTCCTCCTGCGCTTGCAACACATCAATCTGAGCGTTGATCTCGTCTATGTAATCTTCTTGATCGTCAACTTCGTCCTGCGCATCATCAAGCTCATCCTCTAACTCGCTGAAATTGTAGTCATCTTTGAGACCCCCGTTTAGGTCGGAGATGATTTCAGCGCGGTCATCTTCCAAATCTTCGAGCTCACGAAGAAGTGATTCGTAACCGTTTTGAAGCTGTTGTAGGTCGATAGCATATGTTGCGGCCGCATTTTCGCCTGAAAGCATGGTTTTGCTGTAGGTGTTTTCGGCGTTCAGCTCCTGTGATTCGTTGGACAGTGCAACGCTTTGCAGGCTCAGTTCAGCACTTTCGAGTGAACGCTCGGCTTCCTCAACCATATCTTCAAATTCATCAAGGTTGACGGTGGCGATGAGGGTTCCCGCCTCAACATATTGCCCTGCTTTTACGAATGTCTGCTCTACCACGGCATCGAAGCCGAGTGTCAACGCAGTGTCAATCATTGCCGCACTACCTGCTTCGGTCAAACCAACAACTATGCTTCCTCGTTCAACGGTATCTTCCATATATTGATTTACAGCCTGTGCGTTGGCGGGGGCATCGCTGTTAGACGCAGTAACAAAATACACTCCTGCCGCAAGTGATGCAACTAAAACTCCGCTCACACATGTCCAAAGAATTCTCTTTGGAGCTTTCTTTACCTTTAGTCCGCTTTTTGAAGATTGATTATTGTTTTCCATGTCAATCCACTCCTTCCATTTGCTTCTCTTCTACGAAAATCATTCTACAACCGATTTTTGATATTATTGTGATGAAAAACATCATTTTTTTAATTTCTAAACTTAGTTTGTTTTTGAGACATAGTTGGTACAAATTTCAAAAAGCCCACCGCGAAATGCGATGGGCTAAAATAGTAGAGTATCTGCTTATTCTTCGATTATGGGAAGTGTAAAAGTGAATGTAACCCCATTCTCTTTGTTTTGCACACTGCAAGAACCTCCATGTTCTTCCACAACGGTTTTGACGATGTGTAGGCCAAGCCCTGTGTTCTTTCCGCTTCGTTCCCTTGCCTTATCGGATCTATAGAAACTTTGCCAAATATGGTCGATATCGTTATCGGAGATAGAGCTTCCCTCATTGTATACACTAAACTCACATATCGATGATTGGCTTTTCAATGCAATTCTAATCAATCCACCACTTTTTATATGCTCTGTGGCGTTTAAGATGTAATTGCGCATCGCCTGTTCAATATACCTTGGGCTACCCATCACATATATGTGAGGATCTATATCGTATGTAAGGTCCGCACCTTCTAAAAGAGGATACATTTTTTCGATAAGTTCTTCGCAAATCTCGCTTACCGGAACAACCTGCTTCTCCATCTCTACAAGTCCACTTTTTATGGATGAAATATCAAGCATGGAGCTTACCATATCGGAAAGCTTTTCGGTTTCTTCAATTATAGTATCACAGTAAAAATTCTTGTCGATATTATCCACATTGCTTTTGAGGTTGGCTGCGTATATCTGCAGTAGAGCGAGCGGCGTTTTCATTTCATGCGAAACACTGCCTACAAATTCTCTTCTCATCTGCTCAAGTTTCTTTTGAGAATCTATGTCTTTTTGGAGTTTTTCGTTCGCCACACTCAATTCGCCTATGGATTTTTCAAGCTGCTCAGCCATGGAGTTGATGCTACCTGAGAGTCGCTTAAGTTCGGTTGATGGAATGTTCTCATCAACACGCGAAGAAAAATCGAGCGTTGAAAACCTATAGGCGGCCACTTCTATTTCACGCAATGGTTTAGTTATTCCGTTTGACATCCAAACCAAGAACAGAAGCCCCAATATTAGCACCGCGCCGGTTATGGCTATACTGGAAGATGAAAACACGTCCACACTATCCTCTATAGATGCAACAGGCAAAGACAAGAGCACCCTAATCGTTTGCTCGCCATACAAAAACTCCCCGGGCAGTTCGAGCATCCTATGGGTGGAATTACCGATACTCTGCTGCCTGATAAGCGGCTCGGGATTGATAGAAAACTCTATCTCTTCGCGAGAGCCTTGGCTCATCCTTTCAGGTGGATTACCGAAGTACTCAGGAATGGCGCCTTTTCTTTCATCTAAGTACCGATTATATGAAACATAAATCATCTCATCACCGGCTGTGACGATTACATCGATATTATGGCCTGTTTCATATGTATTGGATGCAGATTCGATTGATGCACTTGTGCCGTCATATGCGCTTCTTATCGCCTCATAAGCTTCCGTCATTACAGATGATTTGTATGCTACATAGTAGCTCATCGAAAAAAACAGATTGAATACAAGCTGAAATAGAAGCACCAAAACCATGAGTGATGCAAATGTGAATATTATGCGATTGCGTATCGACATTTTCAAAGTCACACCTCGAATTTATACCCTACACGATGTACTGTCCTAATATAACCGGATTTATCGCCGAGCTTTGTGCGCAGTTGTTTGATATGCGTATCAACCGTGCGGGTATCACCTTCATAATCATATCCCCAAACGCTGTTGAGTATTTGTT
>CAYJPI010000116.1:2663-7289 GCA_964372005.1 uncultured Oscillospiraceae bacterium
GAAGGATTGCTTGCAAAAAACAAGAGAAGGTCGAACTCGCGCTTGGTCAATGATAGTTCCTCACCATCATTTTTTACGGTGCGCTTTGTAGTGTTTACTGAGATATTCCCCTGTGTTATTTCGTTTTGCGCATCCTTACCGACCCTTCTTAATACGGATTCTATGCGCGCAAGCAATAAAGATGGAGAAAAAGGCTTCTTAATGTAATCATCTGCTCCGACAGAAAAACCCTTCAATTGGTCATACTCTTCGCCCTTTGCCGTAACCATGATTACGGGGGTTAGCGAGTGATTCGCACGCATATCCTCAAGGGCAGAGAAGCCGTCACACTTGGGCATCATCACATCGAGCAATACAAGGTCAATTTGTACACTATTTTCGTAGTAAAGAGACAGCGCCTCTTCGCCATCATAAGCTTCTATGATATGAAAGCCGTTTGCGCTTAAAAAATCCTTCAATGCTCGTACCATCTTCTTCTCATCATCGGCTATGAGAATACATCTTTTTCCAGCTATCATTAATGTTACCTCCGGCAAAAATTGCTTTATAATACCATTATACATAATGATGTGATGATAGTGTGAGGGTATGTTGAAAAAGTAAAAATCACAAAAAAATATCATTTGGCGTACTATAATATCAAATGCCAAAAGGAGGGCAAAGCCATGGAAACAAGACAGCAACCCGTAAAGGGAAGCGGAGGTATTTGGATTATGGATGATAAACAGCCGATGCAGGGGATGCAGCATAATATGAACATGCAAGATCCCGGCCGATATTATATCGTACAACCGGGAGCGCAGGGCGATCCAATGCAAACCCCTATGACAACGGATTTTCCACCAACGATGCAAGGAGGAAACACCCCTGTGTCGCCTACACTACCCGATATGGCGATGACGCGCAAGGTAGACCCACGCGCACTTCAAGAGGCGCTCGCCTCATCTGAGGGTGACTATATACAGGCGTGGTTCTTAATAGGAACACAGAATATTCGCTCTGCGATGGGTACACTTGTGAATGTAGGTGAAAGCTATCTTACCCTGCTAGACCCCTGCTCGGGTGTGCTTACGACATTTGATTTGTACTCGCTTAAAGCATGGAGCGTATACCCCGCAAATACACCCGATATCGAACAACTTTGCCGTACTCGTCTATTTAGAAGTGGATTTTTTGGTGCATACGAATAATTCGGTCGATTGGCCGAATATAAAAACCCCGATGTGTTTAAGCATCGGGGTAGCGTGTCAAAAAAGTGTTCGTAGAACACTTTTTTGAGTTTTTATCGCCTTCCCCTCTCGCTTCGCTCCCGGGCGGGGAAGGCGCAGAGTACAAAAACCTGCGGTTTTTGCCCGTTTTCGCCGCACATGTCGTCGAAAACGATTGAAAACAACCATGACTGATTCAATATTGGTTTCTTTCTTTGCGGTTTTTTGACAGTCTGCCCCGATGTGTTTAAGCATCGGGGGTTTTTGCATGTAAAATATGCTATCGCAAACCATTAAAAACAAAACACACGCCTAAAAAAGCAACGAAAAAGTGACCTGAAAAAAAACAATATCGGTTGAGGCTTTGCATATAAGCAAATTTGTGGTATGATTGGCGAAGTAATGTAGAAAGGGGTTGTGCCACAGATGCAAAGCTACATGGGAAAGCCGACGATGATAAAGCGCGGCATTTGGTTTTTTATGCGCACGGTGCTGATTATCACTTTTATCGTGGCGCTGTGTGTCGGTGTTTTTCTAACGGCGATGGAAGCGAGCAACCTGTACATCCTTGCAACGGAAGGGCTTCAACTGCGCGCAGAGTGCGTTTTAATGGAGGGAGATCGCATATCCCTTGCCGAATACTATACCGGAACATTTATCGATGAAGACGAAAAGTTAAACTCTGCGGTATATGACGACTATGATATTTCATCCTTCGAGCTTACCACAACGCTCGAGGGGATTTCTGTTCTGCCTTGGTCAACAACGGCTTATGTAACAGTTGTTGAACGCGTTGAAATGAACGGTAGCATCAAGGAAGAAGCAAAGGGAGAAAACCCCGATGGTGAATTTCCTTTGCCGGATTGGGAACCGGGAAGGTATGCCGTGCGTTTTATTAAACATGAAGGCAGATGGTATATCTACCAGATGCAGTTATTGGATGCGGCACCCACGCTCGCGCCTCTACCCACATATGACCCGAGCATGACGCCAATTCCTTGGCCGACGGCTACACCGGAGGTAACACAATAACAGTGCGACTTGGAAATTTGACATACGACTTCCCCGTATTACTCGCGCCTATGGCAGGTGTAACCGATATGCCCTTTCGCCTACTTTGCAAGTGGATGGGCGCGGATCTTACATACACTGAAATGGTGAGTGCCAAAGGGCTTCTCTATGGGGGAGATAAAACAAACACACTGCTTAGCATCGGCGATATAGAGCGCCCCGCCGCCGTACAACTTTTTGGAAGCGACCCTAAGATAATGGCGGATATGGCGAAAAAGGTTATGGACGAGGCGATGGGGGATATTGCACTCATCGATATAAACATGGGCTGTCCCGCCCCAAAGATAACGGGAAACGGTGAAGGCAGTGCCCTAATGAAAAACCCGGTGCTTGCTTCTAAAATCATTGAAGCGGTACAAAAAGCGATACATCCCTTGCCGCTCACGGTGAAATTTCGAAAGGGATGGGATGATGAAAGCGTGAATGCAGTCCCATTCGCCCGTATGGCCGAGGAACATGGAGCGGCGGCGGTATGCGTACACGGGCGCACAAGAGAGCAAGCGTATAGCGGGCGCGCGGATTGGGACATCATAGGGGAAGTTAAGGCGAGTGTGAATATTCCCGTAATTGGAAACGGTGATATCATCGATGCGAAAAGCGCCCTGAAGATGCGCGAGCATACTAAGGTGGATGCTATTATGGTAGCAAGAGGTGCACAAGGCAATCCCTTCATTTTTCGTGAGATAAAGGCGGCATTGCAGGGCGAAAAATACGATGCCCCAACCACCCTTGAACGCGCTGCGATGGCGGCCGCACACGGACGATTGCAGCTAATGTACAGCGGCGATCACGGCATAGTGCAGATGAGGAAACATATGTCATGGTACATGCGCTGTGTACAAGGGTCGGCGAGCTTGAGGGCAAAGGTAAATGCATCCAAATCGATAGAGGATATGCACCGTGTTTTGCTCGAGTTTATCAAACAGGCGAGCAAATATGCCGATTCACCTTGACAATAGGGGTGTGTGCTTCTATAATTGTTAGGCGGAAAACAAAGAAACAGGCTTTATGTTGCGTGAAAGAAAAAGGGATTTACGCATCGATGCCAAAAAAATAAATTAACCCGGAGGACTGAATTTCATGGCAGAAACGGTAAGGTTAACTGCGGAAGGTATCGCAAAGTACGAGGAACAACTCGAGCATCTTAAAACGATTAGGCGCATGGAGATTGCGGAGCAAATCAAAATCGCACGCTCCTTCGGCGATTTGTCAGAAAACGCGGAATATGATGCGGCGAAAAATGAGCAGGCAAAGAATGAATATGACATCGTTCAACTTGAAAACATGCTCAGAAATGCCGTGCTTATCGATGAGGATGCTATCGACACCAATACGGTAAATGTCGGCACGGTGGTAACCCTTTACAATGAGAATGCGGAATTTGAAATGACGTACCAAATCGTAGGTTCTGCGGAAGCTGATCCCATGGATGGACGCATATCGAATGAATCGCCTGTTGGAAAGGCAATTATCGGACACAAGGTAGGCGATACAGTGGACGTTAATACGCCGGGCGGTATTGTTCGCATGCGCGTTGATGCCATAACCAAGCAGTAGGGAGGGGTCAACATGGAAAAACGTGGGGATGACATATTGCAAAACGAGGAAAAAGAGCTTACGCAAGAAGAGCTTTCCGAGCTATTGCAGATTCGTCGCGATAAATTGATTGCACTACAAGAAAATGGGCGCGATCCTTTCCATATCGTCAAGTTCGATCAGACGGCTTTTTCCGCCGATATACTTGAGGATTATGATGCGCTTGAAGGTAAAGATGTTACGATTGCGGGCCGCATGATGTCCAAGCGTATCATGGGTAAGGCGAGCTTTGCAAACCTTCTTGATACCAAGGGCAACATGCAGGTGTACATTCGCCGCGATGATATCGGCGAGGATGTGTATGCCGATTTTAAGACCATGGATATAGGCGACATCATCGGAATCACCGGTTTCGTGTTCAAAACGCGCACCGGAGAAATTTCCGTGCACGCAAAGGAGCTTACACTTCTTTCGAAATCGCTTCGTCCGTTACCGGAAAAATTCCACGGCTTGCGTGATCCGGAGCTTCGCTATCGTCAGCGCTACGTCGATATGATAGTTAATCCCGAGGTACGCGATACATTCATAAAGAGAAGCCGCATCATCACCGAGATGAGAAAATATCTCGATTCGGAAGGCTTCCTCGAAGTGGAAACGCCCGTATTGAACACCATACCCGGTGGTGCAAATGCAAGGCCGTTCATCACGCACCACAACACACTCGACATCGACATGTATCTTCGTATTGCAACAGAGCTCTACTTGAAGGAATGCATAGTGGGCGGACTCGATCGCGTATACGAAATAGGTC
>CAYJPI010000117.1:0-7253 GCA_964372005.1 uncultured Oscillospiraceae bacterium
GTTCAACAGGCGGAACATATGCCGCGCCCGTATGGCAAACATTTATGGCGGCCATTCATGAGGGGCTTGCGGATAAGCCGATTATCGACGCATCGCCATCCGCGCTCGGCCTTGAAAAGCGAACGGTTTGCACCGTGTCGGGCCTGCTTGCTACGGATGCATGCTATGCTGACCCTGATGAGCATCTGCCCGTTGAAGAGTGGTTCACGCGTGAGAATGCCCCAACCGAAACTTGCGACATGCATGCGGTAACTCGCATTTCCACGGGACAGCTTACAGCCACAGGCGAGCAAGCAACCACGATTGTCGGTAGCGCACATGTGCTAATCACTCCCGATTCTCAATACTACGCCCTTACGGATGAACAGCTGCGCACTGGCTTCTCCAACCCAATAAGGACTACATTATCGCTTGAAGAATACGAGCAGATGTACATGGGCAATGGCATGTATGGAGGAAACACCGGTTTCGGCACATCACAAGGTGGCACGAATAGCGGATTTTCGAATAGTGATCAGCTCCAATTCTCGGCGCAAAGATTGTACAACAGCCTAACCGGGGCATTGCGCGACGATACATTGAGCGCGGAGGATACGGCCACACTTGAACAGGTGCGAACCAATCTTTATGCCGGATTGTATGGAGGAAACTCGTATACCTTGCAAAGCGCGTATGACGAAGCACGCAATGTTTACACCCGAATAACGGGGCAAGACGCCCCGTAGGAGGTGGCGTAAGTTGATCCATAGGAGGTATGGTATGCATGATGTTCTGAAGCGATTGTATTCGCTCGAGGAGGAGCGTTTAGTTTCGCTCCTTGAGGATACGCATGCTCCACTCGGAAAATACGATTCCCCCGTGTTTGGTGAGGGCGACGATAAAGCGAGGATAATGTTCATCGGAGAAGCGCCCGGAAAAGAAGAGGCAAGTTTAGGGCGGCCATTCGTTGGGAAGGCCGGAAAGCAGCTTGATAATCTTCTTACGCTCGGTAGTATAAATCGAGAGCAGGTATTCGTAACCAATACGGTGAAGTATCGCCCTATGACGAAAACCGAGCGAGGATATAAGAATCGAACCCCGTCAGTGAAGGAAGTAAAGGATGGATTAACTCTACTCTCGCAAGAGGTTTGTATAGTTTGCCCGGAAATTATCGTAACGCTAGGCAATGTTCCTCTACGTGCAATATGCTCCATCGCATCGATCTGCGCACCTAAAATAAGCGATGTACATGGGCAAATTATATCTATCACTGTCGAAGAAAGGGGGATAAAATTGTATCCCATGTATCACCCCGCTTCAACGATCTATGATCGATCATTGCTTCCACTTTGTGAAGAGGATGCGAAACGATTGGGTGCGCTGTGAAAAAAAAGTGAAAGTACGTACCAAAATGATGCAATCGTGCTGTAAAGCGTGATATAATTTATGTACGAAGAACATTGCATTTTGCGATGTATCGAGGTGGAAAGAATACTATGCCTTTTGATGGTTATACTGCTCATGTTAACCTTCATGCCGGGCGTATCGGCCGCCCAGTTCGGCCAAATCACGGGCGACGGTGTGCGCCTTCGCGAGTCTCCCGATACCGAGAGTGATATACTCGCAGAACTTCCGATCAATGCATCCGTTGAGATACTCGATGAGAGCGGCGGATGGTATCGATTATTGTACGAGGGAAGCGTAGGTTATGTGCGCCAGGATTATGTGTTTACTACCGAAACCGGAAGCCGCGCGGCATATGTCCTTGAAGACGGGGTAAAACTTCGCGGTGGTCCATCCGAGAGTGCATATGTGGTTACACTCCTCACTGCATCGCAGGGGGTGAAGGTTAAACAAATGCTCGGCGAATGGTACTATGTTGTCGCAGGCGATGATGTGGGCTATGTGCACCGCAATTACTTAACCATGACAACCGCAACCAATACCGCAAGCAACATGCTAAAGGCAGGCATGGAAGGCCAGGAAGTAAGGCGAATGCAAACGGAGCTTTACGACAGAGGCTTCCTTTCAAAATCCGACATAACGGGGCTGTATGCGGCCAACACTCGCGAAGCGGTGACGGACTTTCAAGAGGCTTGCGGCTATGACGCGGATGGTATCGCAGGGGCCATGACATTGCAGGCCCTCTACGACAGCGGCAATGATATAACGAAGGCGAATGCCCTCGCAACCCAGGTTAGAGGTAGTGTTGAGCTTTTAAGCTGGTTTGAAGGCGGCGAAGAATGGTTTGACAAATATGCTACTATGACCGTTATCGATGTAAGGACAGGTAAATCCTTTAACATTAGAAGATTTGGCGGATGGTATCACGCGGATGTTGAACCGATCACAGCGGCGGATACTGCTATATTCAAGAGCATAGTCGGCGAATGGACATGGGACAGGCGTCCTATTTGGGTAAGTTACAAGGGAAGAGTTGTGGCGGCAAGCATGAATGCCATGCCTCACCTTTCGGGGCCCATACAATCAAACAATTTCCCCGGGCATTTTTGCATACATCTATACGAGTCCAAGGTTCATGAAACCAGCGCAGAGTGCCCACGCCACCAAAGCGCGGTGCAGTCAGCATATAGAGAAGGAAGATAATACGCTAAGGAGGAAAATATGAGGATTTTAATTGCGGATGACGATGCAATAGTACATGAGTCTCTAGGTATATACTTGAAGGCCGAGGGTTTTGAGCCCGTAGATGTATATGACGGTACATCGGCCGTAGAAACAATGGAGAGCGAAACGGAAATTTCGCTTTGCGTGCTCGATATCATGATGCCGGGAAAAACGGGTATCGAGGTATGCAAGGAACTTAGGAAAAATTCCAAAGTGCCGATAATTATGCTTACGGCCAAGGGCGAGGAAGTTGATAGAATCATCGGCCTTGAGCTTGGCGCGGATGACTATATCGTAAAGCCCTTCAGCCCGCGCGAAGTGGTTGCAAGGATAAAGGCTGTGCTTCGCCGCACGAAGGAACAACAGGAAAACAATGACGACGGCGTATTGCACTTTAATGAGCTTACGATAGATTTGAAGAGCTACACGGTTTCGCTAAAAGGCGAAGTTATAGTTTGCACTCCCAAGGAGATAGAAATTCTTCACATGCTCGCATCAAACCCCGGGCAGGTTTTCACGCGTGAACAACTACTCAATCGTGTGTGGGGATATGATTTTGCGGGCGAAACGCGCACCGTGGACACGCATATCAAGCGCATTCGTGCGAAGCTTGAAAATAATGGGCTTGGCTGGAGTATCAAAACCATATATGGTGTGGGTTATAAATTTGAGGTGGATGCATAGCTTATGCGCAGTGTTCTACTTTGGCGGGTGCTGGTTGTACTCGTTGTAACGGTTCTTTTTGCCTCCCTCTTTATGATGGGGGGCTATATGCTTTTAAGCCGAGAAGCTTATGAGTCCATACTAATATCCGAATTGATGCCCGATGAGGAAACCATCGTACAGCTAAGAGCCGAACGTGAAAACGGAAGTTTGAGCGAGAACGGTTATTCGCGCGTGATAAGCAGCCTCATGCACACATATTCGGCGCTGTGCTTTATCACAGATAAAGACGGTGAAATAATTGAAATGCATGTGGGAAGCACCTCTACAAGGCCGGATATCGCCAACATGCAAACGATATTTGATCCATACATAGCGCGCATTGTGGGCGGAGAATCCATAAACGACGCAAGCATCCGCTTTGAAAGCGGTTTTGTTGCATATGGAGTGGGCGAGCCGATATATTCCGGCGACGGAAGCATAGCCGGGGCGATAGTTTTCTTGCGTTCAAGCGAAGATATAGAGTCCGCTACGTGGCAACTCAATATGTCTCTTGTTATTGCGGTTGTTGTTGTATTCCCTCTCGTGTTTTTCATCAGCGCGATGGGACTTAAGAAGGTCACGGGTCCCGTGCATCGCATCGGTGCGGTCGCCATTGAAATGAGCAAGGGCAATTTTTCTGTACGTGCAAACGAGGATGAGGCAGGCGAAGTTGGCATACTTGCCCGTGCGCTAAACAATCTTTGCGATAATCTATCGCAAACAATATATCAGTTACGCGCAGAGAAGGGGCAGTTAAATCAAATAATGTCAAGCTTTACCGAGGGCGTTGCCGCCGTTGATAGGCTGGGATGCTTAACGCATTACAACCCTGCCTTGATGGAGCTTTTCGGCACGGTAAGTGCAGGAACACGCCTAGAACTTGTGCCCGATAAGAGCATATGGGATCAATTCGATAATGTTTATGAAAGCGGAGAGCCCACCACCATGCAATATCGCATGAGCGGTGATCGCATGCTGTGGATAACTATTTCTCCCGTTACCACAGAAGAAGGGATTCGCACAGGCGTTGTGGGTTTATTTAAAGATATGACCGAAATAGAGCGACTTGAAGGGATGCGAAGGGAATATGTGGCAAATGTAAGCCACGAACTTCGCACACCGCTTACCGCCGTTCGCGGCCTTCTTGAGCCCCTTGCCGATGGCCTTGTAAAGGATGATGAGGACAGGCAGCGCTACTATCGCATCATGCTTCGAGAAGTGTTGAGACTTTCAAGACTTATCACGGATATGATGGAGCTTTCAAGGCTACAGTCGGGGACGGGCTATATGGAAGTAATCGAAGTTGACCTTCATGAAATGCTCGAAGATATAGTGCAAGGATATGGTTCGCAAGCCGAGAGCAAGGGCATAAAGCTTCTTCTCGATGCTAAGAGTATCCCCCATGTTTTAACCGACCCAGACAGAGTGGAGCAGGTACTTATCATACTTCTTGACAATGCGATGCGCTACACCAAGGAAGGCGGAAGCATCACCATAAGCGCGGAAAACGGTTCAAGGGTAAATGTAGTGGTGAAGGATACCGGTTGCGGCATCCCCAAGGAGGATATACCCTACATATTCGACCGTTTCTACAAGGTGGACAAGTCTCGCAAGGAAGGCGGAACAGGGCTCGGGCTGTCGATAGCGAAGTTTATTATGACTAAGCTCGGCGAAAAAATTATAGTGGAAAGTGAAGTAGGCAAAGGCACCGAGTTCCGCTTCACACTCATGAAATATGTGAAAAATGCTATACCGCTCGGACCGCCGAGCGATGAGCGAGCTAACCTCGGCGTGATTGACATCTACCCAATGCAGCATATGCAAACCGTGGATAGCAGTGCTAAACCTCAGGATGCTCCATATGAGGTTATCGAATCTGAGGATAAAAAGGAAAAAGAACGCAAAGAGCGTATGGCACGAAAAAAACCGGAAAAAGGCGGAAAAGGCGAAGCGAATAGGAGGGGGTAAGGTATGCTTGCCAACATCAAGAGCTTTGGATTAAAGGGGATAGATGGTTTTTCTGTGCAGGTGCAGGTTGACATATCAAATGGCCTCGTTGCATTCGAAACCGTGGGGCTTCCCGATGCGGCCGTTAAGGAAAGCCGAGAAAGGGTGCGCTCCGCTATACGCAATAGCGGACTGCCCTTCCCCGTCAACAGAATAACGGTAAATCTTGCGCCTGCCGGGCTAAAAAAGGAAGGGGCAATCTATGATCTGCCAATAGCCTTGGGCATACTTGCGGCCGGGCGCTCTTTGCCCGTGGAAAGCGCGCAATTGCCCGTAATTATAGGCGAATTGGGGCTTGACGGTGCGGTAAGGCCCGTTAAGGGTGCATTACCGATGGTTTTGTCCGCACGAAAAGACGGGCATACAACGGTTATGCTTCCAAGGGAAAATGTTGCGGAGGTTGCCTATCTCGATGATATGACCATACTTCCCGTATCTACGCTTGAAGAAGCGGTGAAACACTTCAGAGGTGAAGTACCCATAGTGCCCGAAGCGATGCGAACCTGGTGCATAGACGATGTTCGCTATGGGGCTGATTTTTCCGAGATACGCGGACAGCAAACCGCAAAACGTGCCGCAGAGATTGCGGCGGCAGGCAATCACAATTTACTTCTTATCGGTACTCCCGGTTCGGGAAAGACCATGCTTTCAAGGCGCATGCCATCCATACTTCCCGACTTAACATTTGAAGAAGCACTCGAAATAACAAAGATACATTCTGTATCCGGGCTTACCGATGCGAATGACGGGCTCGTTCGCGAGAGGCCTTTTCGCGCTCCGCATCATGGAGCGAGTGCGGCCGCGCTGGTCGGTGGCGGTGCAAAGGCCATGCCGGGTGAGATAAGCCTTGCGCACCACGGCGTGCTCTTCCTCGATGAATTCCCCGAGTTTTCCAAGGATGTTCTCGAGTCGCTACGACAGCCGCTTGAGGATGGGGTTGTTACAATAACGCGCGCCGCTGCAAGCGCGACATATCCCGCTGCATTCCTTCTTCTTGCGGCGATGAACCCTTGCCCATGCGGCAATTTCGGCTCACGTACTGCATCTTGTCGCTGTAAGCCTACAGACATTCGAAGATATCAAAACAGAATAAGCGGCCCACTTCTCGATAGGCTTGATATGCATGTTGAGATGACGGAAGTAGGCTACTGCGATATTTCGGCTAAGGCCGAGGGTGAATCATCGAATATCATCCGATCCAGGGTGAATGCCGCAAGAGAAATACAGCTAAAAAGATACAAGGAAATCGGCGTTTTTGCGAATTCACAGCTATCGAACAGGCAGATCAAACAGCATTGCAAGCTCGATGATGCATCCGAAGCGCTTTTGAAATTAGCCTTCACCAATTTGAAACTGAGCGCAAGGGCATACCATCGCATATTAAAGGTGGCGCGAACCATCGCTGACCTTGAAAGGGCAGATGTAATATGCGAGAATCATATAGCCGAAGCCATACAATATAGAAGCCTGGACGGAAAATATTGGGGGGAGGGATAGCATATGCGTGAATTTACTAAGGAAGAAAAATTATTTCTCTGGCTCAACAGTGTAACGGGGCACCATGTGCAGATGTTTAACCGCATCCTGGCTAGAGCAAACGACATAGAATCCCTTTACTTCATGGCGCAAAAGAACGACTTGCCGCCCCTGGAGGATGTGGACGAGCAGATAAGAAAGCGCCTATTCGAGTCCGCCAATGAAGCATATATCGAAAAGTATGTGCGCTGGCTCTACAAAAGGGAGATAGACATAGTTACGAGCGCCGATGAAGAGCGCTATCCCCAACTTTTGAAGGAAACCGACCTGCCGCCGACGGTGCTGTTTATTCGTGGGCGGCTTCCTGCTATCGAAACGCCCGTTGCCATCGTAGGATGCAGAAAAAACTCCCCCTATGGTGCGCGGATAGCAACCCGATTGGGCGAAGAGATCGCAGA
>CAYJPI010000118.1:0-616 GCA_964372005.1 uncultured Oscillospiraceae bacterium
TATGCTCTCTTCAAAGAGGAGTTCCCACTTCAATAGAAGAGCGTAGAGTAACACGAGCGCAACGCCCACAACACATGCAAACAATGCGATCTTTAGAGAGTACAGCCAATTCCCGTTTCGATTCTTCGCAGGCTTCCTTTTGCGTTTTGTAAGTTTACGCCCCATGAAACAGTCCCCCTTATTATGTCATAAGATTTGTTCATCCTATGCACGAATAAGGGGATTTATTCAACTGTCGTATAATGTGTCGATTGCATATTCGAGTATATCGCCTGCAATCGGTGCCGCGTTCGATCCTCCGCTACCGCCGCCTTCAAGTACGAGCGCGATGGCTATCGGGTATTCTTCATCGAAAACAGCCCCCATGAACCATGCGTGTGGGTCCTCACCGGCAGCTACTTCGGCCGTACCTGTTTTTCCTCCCACATCAACGCCGCTTACATCCGCATTAACGCCTGTTCCGTTATCAACGGTCATCAGCATACTTTCCTTCAAAAATTCAACCTCGCTCATTGAAAGCACGGTTTTATATTCGCTTATCGTACGAACGGGCGTTATTGTTTCATGGTCGAATGTAACTACGCTGTTCAATAGTTTGGGCTCCATAATCACCCCG
>CAYJPI010000118.1:626-7143 GCA_964372005.1 uncultured Oscillospiraceae bacterium
ACAGCTCCTGCTAACATGCATGCGTGTAGAGGCGTCATTAAATCACGATATTGCCCGAGCGATGCCCACACAAGGTCAAGGTCGGTTCCTGGTTCTTCAAACGAACCTGCATATGCTACAAGGTCCGAGAATAGAAAATCGTCTTCAACGCCCAAATCGCGCGCTACTCGCGCCAGCCTATCCGCACCTATCTCAACCCCCAGCGATGCAAACACATGATTACAGGACGATTTAAATGCCTTCATGAGCGTTATCTGTCCATGATAGTCACCATTATAATCTCTCACAACATGATAATCGCCGCTCATGCCTGCGGAATCACCTTCCGCTTGCTCCTGATTTTCCTCATCCTGCTCGGGAGAAATGTGAACATCCTCAAGATATTCCCCCGTTTGCGAATCGAACACCAGTGGGCCGTTGCAGTCGAACACGCGATTCTCCACATCGGGGATGTATCTTAGCGCCGCAACCGTAGTTACAACCTTGAATATCGACCCCGGGGTGTATTGCCCCGTCGTTGCCCTGTTTACCATGGCACTATCTTCCATCGTAAGTTCGCCACCAAGATATTCCTCCATGTATTTTGGATCGAACCCCGGTATGCTAACGGATGCAAGTATTTCCCCCGTTTCATAATTGAGTACGATAGCCGCACCTCGATGGCCGTCCATCCTTTCATACGCATAGGTGGATAATTCTTGGTCTATCGTAAGTACAACATGGGATCCATAGCGATCCGTATCGATGAACGCCTGCCCTATCCTCTCCATAAAACCTTGGTCGAACCCAAGAAGATAGCTTGAAAAGAATGTGTCCGCGCCGAAAGTTTGGCCATAGCTGTCGCCGACGACATGCGCTGTCGACAAGCGCTCGTCCTCGTCGTTTCGGTGAGTGCGTTCGCCGTTTTCATCCGTTCCTGCAAGCAGTTTTCCGTTGCGGTCGTAAATGTTTCCTGCCACCACATCATTCTTAACATCGGTCAATCGTGTGTTATATGGATTAGTAAACCACCGGGAGCCGTACTCCCCGAGGGTGTACATAAGATTAACCGCCAAAATAACGAATAATGCACAGAACACAATGAGCATTGCTTTTATATGTCGTCTGGTGTTCATTCCACAGCCTCCTTTAGCGCTCGCTCGAGGTGTTCGCCGCCTCGCACAGCTATCCCTTCGAGTATGCCGAGGATCATCATACAAGCAATCATCGAGCTTCCGCCATAGCTTACAAATGGCATCGTGATGCCCGTAAGCGGAATCAACTTCGTCACTCCCCCGATTATAATAAAGCTTTGCAAAGTGATTAGCACCGTGCAACCAAAAGCGATTAGCATGGTATATCTATCCGGAGCATTTAGCGCAATGAGTGCGCCCCTCACTATGAACACCAAGTAGAAGGCCACAACACACAGCCCAAACAGCACACCAAACTCCTCGCATATCACGGCGAAAATATAGTCCGTGTGATAGGCCGGTATCATCTTAGGAGATCCCCTTGTAAGCCCCATACCGAAGAGACCGCCACTCGCTATCGCCATAAGCCCTTGCGCTATTTGATAGCCCGATGTGGAGTATGTCGCCCATGGGTTTTCCCATATTTCAACGCGCGCGCGAACATGGTCAAAAAGATAATAGCTCCCTACCGCGCCTATCGCGCCAACTCCAAGCCCCATAGCTGTAATGCCCTTGTTGCCGGTTGCCACATAGTACACTGTGAGCGCACAAAGAAGTATCAGCACCGCCGCCCCGAGGTCGCGCTGAACCACGAGCAGGCCAACTATGATCACCCCATAAACGATCAGCGGAATTATATCCTTCAAACTATTTGAGTTGGTGAGATAGTGCGCCAGAACGAATACCGTTATTATCTTTACAAACTCAGAAGGTTGAAAGCTTATCGGCCCTACGGTAATCCAGTTCGTCGCGCCGGAAACTTCATCGCCGATTACAAGAAGCAGTGAAAGCACGCCCACAGCTCCAATCATGAGCACCCAATTCATCCTGCGAAAAAAGTTTGGCCGTTTCATAAAAACGAGCGAGATAACCATCATAAGCATCCCTAAGCCGAACCATATTATTTGTTTGTATGCTATTTCGGGGTCGATTCTATATTGCATCGTAAGCCCTATCGCTACGAGCACATTCGCAATTATAAGGAGGTACCTGTCAAGATGTCTGAACACGCTCGTTAGCGTTACATATTGAAACAGTAGCAAGCCAACCAGCAACGCCCCGAATGCGAATGCCCCAAAGTCAATCATTCCATCTCTAAAGGCAAGGAGCGAAAATGCGGACAGCTCAAACACTATAATAAGCGTCAAAAGTCCTGCAGCGCTTACTCTATTCCATCGATTCATCGCAATCCTCCTCCCCGTAAATATGCACAAAGCATGTAAGCGTTCCCATCGTAAGTAGGTCACCTTCGTAGAGAAGCTCCTCACGCCTCTTGCCTATGCGCTCGCCATTTAGCAAGATACCCGATTTTGCACCGCAATCCGCCACATACAGCCCATCTTTTTTTTCATATAAAAGCGCATGTGTGGGTGACAAGTCTTCAAGCGGCACAACAATGTCCGATCGTTTGCTTTTTCCTATGGTGTTTTCGCGCCTGAGCACATAGCATTCCCCTGCTAATTCCTTGGGCTCTCTCACTTCCAGATAGCCCGGTGAAATATTCCTAATGCTCTTTTTCATCCGCCTTATTGCTCTGTACTCCCTCGATGATTGCAGTATAAGAAGGATCAGCAAACAGGCGATTATCGCTAAGAAGAAATACCGCATCCCGAGCGCGGCTATGTCATATGCTGTTTCATGAAACATACTTCGCCCTCCCTTGTCTACTACAATATAGCACAAAGCCGCCATGAAAAAATGGCGGCTTTATGAATTTTGCTGTCTTTTTTTGTAAGATGGCGGTTTTAAATTATTTTATTAATCCCCAAATCTGCTCTGTACGGTGAAAAGGGGAGCATCTTCCGTTTCGTTTTTCTTTTTTCCCGGGATGATGATGTTTAGCACTATGCCGGCTACGGTTGCGATGGCGAGCGGCGAGAGTTCCACGCTTCCTGCCATAATCTTTAGCGATGTATCGCCTGTGATATCGCCTGCAAGGCTCATCGCGCCGAGGCCGAGACCGAGCGAAAGCACCACCGACACCACGGTGAGGTTCTTCGAGTCGGATAAATCAACCTTAGCATCTATCAAAGCGCGAAGCCCCGATGCCGATATCATTCCAAAAAGCACGATGGATGCGCCGCCGATAACAGCCGAAGGAATAGTGCTTATCGCCGTGCCAAACCAGGTGAAGAAACCAAATACCACCGCCATAATCGCGGCATAAAGGATATTCATCGGGTTATAATTCTTAGTTATTGCGAGCACGGCGGTATTTTCGCCATAGGTTGTATTTGCAGGGCCGCCCACGAGCGCTGCGATTATTGTTGCCACGCCATCACCTATTACAGTGCGGTGGATGCCGGGGTCAACCATGAAATCCTTCTTGCAAATGTTGCTGTTTGCACTTATATCGCCCATGTGTTCCATGAATGTAACGAGAGCAAGTGGCACGATGGCAAGTATGGTTCCAAGATCAATCGTTAAATATTTGTAGAATCCGAGGTCGCGGCCGAGTGTTTGGGAAATAAAAATATTGCTCCAATCGGCATTTGAAAAGCTTACAAGGCCGATACATAACGAATACACATATCCCACCACAAAGCCCATCAGTATAGGTATTATGCGAAGGAAACTCTTGGGTTTTGCATAGGCGTTAACGAGTATTATTGTTAGTGCCGTTACTCCTGCGGCAGTCCATTCCTTCCATGCAGGGGTGCTTGTCCAAATCGCTTGGCCGATTATGTTGTTCCAAAACATCTTGGGCGCAAGTATCATACCTATTACTATGATTACGGGTCCCACTACGATGGGGGGAAATAACTTTTTAACCTTTTGTGCTCCCATTTGGCGAATACATAATGCAAGAAGAAGGTACACAAGCCCGGCTATAAATACTGCAGGCATAGCCTTACCCATGGCTATGTTCCACTGTGTTGTTCCTATCGTTGTGCCTGCCATAGCACTTTGAAGAGCCGGCAAGAAAGCAAACGAGCTACCGAGAAAAACGGGCACTTTGCGCTTCGTGATGAAGTGAAATGCTATCGTTCCCAAACCTGCACTGAGAAGCGCTATGCTTATGCTCATATTGCAAAGTATCGGCACGAGCACGGTCGCACCGAACATCGCAAACATGTGCTGGAAACTCAGCACTGCTGTTTTCGCATTAAATTCACTCTCTAAGCTGTAATGTTGTTCCATATTATTCCTCCAATTGTTTTATGATAATAAAAAACCGACGTTCTGCCTACTTATCGAAGCGGAACATCGGTCACAAAAATGGACTCGATATTTTTGAAGAGAGCACCATAACACAAACACAGCATTTTCACCGGACTGCATAAATTTCCCATGGCGCTTCCCCCTTTCTTATAATTGTATAATATCACAGTGCCAGTTGCTCATGCAAGCTTTTTCGACACATTTGTACCGAATAACCTAAAATTATCCCCATCGTTAGACATCGGCAATCGCACTTTTCGCGGTGCAACATGCGCCTAGCTATTGACAAAAACCCCCTATTTACCGTATAATGCGGGCATATAGAACTAAATTGGAGGACTATGCGATGCATGATGCTAACCGCATATACATATTCGATACTACCCTTCGCGATGGCGAGCAAACCCCCGGGGTTAACCTAAATGTCTCCGAAAAAACACTCATCGCACTGCAACTCGAGCGCATGGGCGTGGATGTTATTGAGGCGGGCTTTGCCAATGCGTCTTGCGGTGATTTTGATGCGGTTGTAAGCGTTTCAAGGGCGGTAAAGAACTCCACAATATGTTCCCTTGCAAGGTGCAATGAGCCGGACATTCGAGCCGCCGCAAAGGCACTTCGCTATGCCGAGCGCCCCCGAATACACACTTTTATCGCCACGAGTGATATCCACATGCAATACAAGCTCAAGATGACACCCGAGCGTGTTCTTGAAAGCGTTGATTCGATGGTTCGCCTCGCTTGCAATCTTTGTGAAGAGGTGCAATTTTCTCCCGAGGATGGCGTTAGAAGCCGCCCGGCATTCCTATTTAAGGTGCTCGAAACCGCTATCGCGGCTGGTGCGAAGTATATCAATCTCGTTGATACGGTAGGCTACTCCACCGTTGAAGAGATGAGCGCCATCGTTACCGCCGCCAAGCGCGAAGTAAAAGGGATTGAAAATGTAATACTGGGTGTTCATTGCCATGATGATCTAGGCCTAGCTGTTGCAAACTCGCTTGCCGGAATACGAGCAGGTGCACGCCAGGTGGAATGTACCGTGAACGGGCTTGGCGAGCGCGCCGGCAATGCCGCTATGGAAGAAATCGTAATGGGGCTCAGGACACGCAATGATTTTTACAACTGCTTCACCAATATCGACACAAAGCAGATTCATCGCACAAGCAGGATGGTAGCTGGCTTTGCAAATATGGATCCGGGTGTCGGCAAAGCAATCGTTGGCGCAAATGCATTTTTACATGAAAGCGGCATACACCAGCATGGCGTTATGAGCAACCGTTCCACATACGAAATTATAAAGGCTGAGGATCTTGGCATAATAGGTGCAGGTGTTGTTTTAGGGAAACTTTCGGGCAAGCATGCATTTAGCGAGCGCGCAAAAGCCCTCGGTTATAAGCTTGATGCGGATGAACTCGATAAGGCTTTTGTGAAATTCAAGGCCACGGCGGATCGCAAACGCCTTGTAACCGATCGCGATATCGAAGCAATCCTCGGCGAGCAGATCATCGAAGTTCCATACGTATATGAAATGGTTGACTTCCAAATATTCACAACACATAAAGGTTGTTCAACCGCCGCAATCACAATGCGACGCGACCATGAGACTTACACCGAAGCCGCCGTCGCCGACGGGCCTATCGATGCGGCATTCTCCGCTATAGATCGCATTTCCAAGCTCAATATAGAGTTGCAGCGCTACCAGGTAAAGGCCGCAACGGAAGGCCGCGATGCATTGGGTGAGGTTACCGTGCGTGTCCAGCATGAAGGCCAATCGGCCACGGGGCGCGGTATTTCTACGGATATAATTGAAGCGAGTGTTCTTGCCTACATAGCCGCTCTCAACCGCCTGATAAGCGAGCGTGCGTTCGTTTTTGACGAAGAAGAATAAGCATTTATCAAGTAAAAAAAGGCGCGTGCCTTATGGCACGCGACTTTTAAGTTTTACATTTACAATTAAGACTACTTCCCTATAATATCACGGGCTACAACGATACCCGTAACACTCGCCTGCATGAGACCGCGGGTTATTCCTGCACCGTCGCCGATGGCATAAAGTCCGCTTATGCCTGTTTCAAAGGTATTGCTTACCTGCAATTTGGAGGAGTAGAATTTCACCTCAACGCCATAGAGAAGCGTGTTCTTCGAATACAATCCCGGGGCGACCTTATCGAACGCGCGTAAAGCTT
>CAYJPI010000119.1:0-7143 GCA_964372005.1 uncultured Oscillospiraceae bacterium
ACTTTACATATTATTGATATAATTAACCTCGATACTAAAAAATGTTGCGATCAGAACGCATAATGAATTACACAATATTGGGGTAATCGAAAGGGAATATATAATGGTACTTGGTACGGGAATCGATGTAATCGAGGTTCCTCGCATAGAAAAAGCGGCTTCGAAGGATGCCTTCCTGACGCGTATATTTACCGATGCTGAACGTGATTATTACTATGCATCGGGGAACAGCTCGCAAACTTTGGCGGGCATGTTCGCCGCAAAGGAAGCTACAGCGAAGGCGTTAAGCGCGGGATTCGTCGGCATTGCGTGGCGCGATATCGAGATACTGCGCGATGATAGCGGAAAACCCTATGCGAAACTTTGGAATGGCGCGAAAAAGCGCATGGAAGATTTGGGCGGCCAGAGAATACATGTGAGCATATCTCATGTGCAAGCTCTCGCGGTGGCGCAGGCGATTTTAGAGGAATAGGCGATAATGCAGCTACACAAAAGTGAAATGCGCAAACAAATGAAATGCATCCTTAATGCGATGAGTATATCGCAGAGGATGCAAAAATCGGAGAAAATTGTGAAACGCTTGATGGATCAGGCGTTTTTTTTGGATGCAACCAATATACTTTTTTATCATGCTATGGCGCAAGAGGTGGATCTTTCGACGCTTATGGAAACCGCGCGGAGCATGAAAAAGACGGTGCTTCTTCCACTATGTCGCGATAATTTTTTGATGGAAGCACGCGCAGTTTACAATAAAGAGGATTTAGTTAGCGGAGCTTATGGAATAATGGAACCACATCCTAGCAAGTGTCCGATTGTAGAACCACAAAATATCGATTTGATTTTTGTTCCCGGCTTGGCATTCGATGAAAATGGGGGACGGCTTGGGCGCGGCGCCGGGTATTACGACAGGTATCTTTCGGTCACAAAAGCGACGCGCGTAGGGGTGTGTTTTACAGAACAAATGACAAGTGCAATCCCCATGTCAAATTTTGATATTTATATGAATTTATTGATTAATGATGAAGCCATTATCGGCATTGAAAAACCAAAATCTCATGTTTAATTTCCTTAGAGAAACGGTTAGTTTTGGCTAATTTTACTCAAAAAAAAGGACAATGGACTACAATATATTAAATGCCATTATCTTGGTGATATATTTTCACAAAAAAGCATAAAAAGTGACCTGTTTTTTTCATTTTGCACTATCTTTTTTCGCGATAATGTGATAGAATTTATCTAGTACATTGTTACAATAATGTCAAGTATAATAATACAATTCAAGGAGGAACGAAGTCTATGTCCAATGTGAGCGGCACTCGCGAAGAACAACTCCGTAAACTGGATGATGTGATCGCGCAGTGGAAAGATCAGCAGGGTGGATTACTCCCCATCATGCAAAATGCACAGGAAATTTGTGGTTGTGTCGATGAAGAGGTGCAACGTTACATTTCCGAAAACACAGGCATCCCTGCCACAACGATCTATGGCGTATCCACTTTCTATTCTCAGTTTACCATGGAACCCAAAGGTAAATACACCGTCGGAATGTGCCTAGGCACCGCATGTTATGTGCGTGGTGCGCAGGATGTGTTCGATGTTCTCATCAAGGAACTCGGCGTAGATTCCGGCAAAACCACAGAAGATGGTCTCTTCACGCTCGAAGCTACACGTTGCATCGGCTGTTGCGGCCTTGCACCGGCAATGATGGTTAACGATGAAGTTTACGGACGCCTTGTTCCCGAGGATATCCCGGGCATCGTTGAGAAGCTTCGCAAAGAAGGCTAAGGGGGAATGCTGCCATGATGATGAAAGAAATTTCGCTTCACGTACTTGATATCGTGCAGAACTCCATCGTGGCGGGTGCAACCCTAATAACCATATCCGTAAATGAAGACCATAAGGCGGACACGCTTAAAGTATCCGTTGAGGATAATGGATCGGGTATGGATGAAAAGATGCTTGAAAGCGTGATAAGTCCTTTCACCACAAGCCGTACGACACGCAAGGTAGGACTGGGTATCCCAATGTTCAAGGCCGGCGCGGAAGCTACAGGCGGAGGTTTCGAGATTCGCTCGAAAAAAGGTGAAGGTACATACATCGCGGCCATATATCGAATTTCGCATATAGACAGGCCGCCGCTCGGAAACATGACGGAAACCGTACTATCAACTGTTATCTGTAACGAACAAATCGACTTTGTATATATTTACATCGTCAATGATAAGACGTTTACGTTCGATACACGCGAAGTAAAAGGGATACTCGGCGAAGGCATCTCCTTGCAAGTCCCGGATGTGTTTGCGTGGCTCAAAGAACATTTAGAAGAAAGCACCAATGAAATTAACGGAGGAGTGAAAATATGAAATCCTTGCAGGAACTCGAAGCGATCCGTAAAAAGACGCTTGATACAATTAACCTTAGAAAAGATCATGCAGGCACACGCGTTGTAGTTGGCATGGCGACCTGCGGTATTGCTGCCGGCGCACGTCCCGTACTTACTTCCTTTATGGACGAAGTATCCAAAAGAAACCTTGCAGACGTTGCCGTTGCACAGACAGGTTGCATCGGAGTATGTCGTTTAGAGCCTATCGTCGAAATTTACAAACAAGACGAAGAAAAAGTTACATACGTGAAGGTAACCCCCGATATGACGGGGCGCATCATTACAGAGCATATCGTAAATGGCAATGTGGTTGACGAGTTCACCATCGGCTATTACGAAGCTAACAACAAGTAATCACCAAGGAGGAGTAAGAATATGCAATTTTTCCGTTCTCAAGTCCTGTGCTGCACAGGTACGGGTTGCACCTCTTCCGGTGTATTGCCCATCATCGACGCATTCGAACAGCAGATCGAAAAAGCCGGTCTCGCTGAAGAAATTAAGGTTGTTCGCACCGGCTGTTTCGGCCTTTGCGAAAGCGGCCCCATCGTTATCATCTATCCTGAGGGCGCATTCTACAGCCGCATTGAGCTCAAGGATGTTGAGCGTATCGTAAACGAGCACCTTGTAAAAGGCCGTATCGTTACCGATCTTCTCTACAAGGAGAGCGTTGCGGAAGATAACTCCATCCGTTCATTGGATGAGGTTGAGTTTTACAAGAAGCAGGAGCGCGTTGCACTTCGTAACTGCGGTGTTATCGATCCCGAGAAAATCGAAGAGTACATTGCGTTTGACGGCTACATGGCACTCGCAAAGTGTTTGACTGAGCTTACCCCCGAGGGTGTTGTGGACATCATCAAGGCCTCCGGTCTTCGTGGCCGTGGCGGCGGTGGATTCCCCACAGGCCTCAAGTGGAGCTTTGCACAAAAGCCCGAGAGCGATGTGAAATACGTTTGCTGTAACGCTGACGAAGGCGATCCGGGTGCATTCATGGATCGTAGCGTACTTGAAGGCGACCCGCATGCTGTGCTCGAAGCTATGGCCATTGCAGGCTATGCAATCGGCGCAAAGCAGGGTTACATCTACGTTCGTGCAGAATACCCGATTGCTGTTAAGCGCTTGCGCATAGCGATCGATCAGGCACGCGAGATGGGCCTCCTCGGTAAGGACATCTTCGGCACGGGCTTCGAGTTTGATATCGACTTGCGCCTAGGTTCCGGCGCATTCGTTTGCGGCGAAGAAACCGCGCTTATCGCTTCCATCGAAGGTTGCCGCGGCGAGCCGCGTCCCCGTCCGCCGTTCCCCGCTGTTAAAGGTCTGTTCGGCAAGCCGACACTCCTCAACAATGTTGAAACCTATGCTAACATCTGCCAGATCATCTTGCAGGGCGCAGAATGGTTTGCTTCCATGGGTACCGAAAAGAGCAAGGGCACCAAGGTGTTCGCGCTCGGCGGCAAGATCAACAACACCGGTCTTGTCGAAATCCCGATGGGAACTACCCTACGCGAAGTTATCTTCGAAATCGGCGGCGGCATCCCCGGCGGCAAGAAGTTCAAGGCTGCACAGACCGGTGGACCTTCCGGCGGTTGTATCCCTGCAGAACATCTTGACATCAAGATTGACTATGATAACCTCATCTCCATCGGTTCCATGATGGGTTCCGGCGGTATGATCGTTATGGATGAAGACAACTGCATGGTTGACATTGCAAAGTTCTTCCTCGAGTTCACCGTTGATGAGAGCTGCGGTAAGTGCCCCCCGTGCCGTATCGGTACACGCCGTATGTACGAGATGCTTGAGGCTATCACCGAGGGTAAGGGCAAGCCCGGCGACCTCGAAAAGCTCGAGAACCTTGCAAACAACATCAAAGCTTCCGCGCTTTGCGGACTCGGTCAGACAGCGCCTAACCCCGTTATCTCGACCATCCGTTATTTCCGCGATGAGTATGAGGCACACATCAACGAAGGCCGTTGCCCGGCAGGTGTATGTAAGTCCCTACTCAACTACACCATCATCCCCGAGAAGTGTAAGGGCTGCAGCCTCTGTGCAAAGGTTTGCCCCGTAAACGCTATCACCGGCGAGATCAAGAAGCCCTTCGTTATCGATACCGATAAGTGCATCAAGTGTGGTGCTTGCATTGAGAAGTGCAAATTCGGTGCCATCATAAGGAAGTAAGGGATCCGGGGATTCAGTTCATAACTTTGCTTTAGGGAAGCTGTGGGACCCCGTATGGGGACTTCAGAGTAAGACCCAAAAAGTAGAAATATCGTATACTAACGACCGTTTTCGGAGTTATCTCCGAAGCGGTCGTTTTGTATACTTATGGTAAGCTAACCAAATTTGCGACAAACAATTTTTTTAATATTGTCAATATGAGTTAATGGTGATATACTGACCTTTATAAGGGTACTTTAGGTCACTATGAAGGGAAAAAAGAAAGATGAATGTGGAAAATCGCGTACCGTTGATGGATAGTCGGTTTGACATAATGAGTTATGATCAATACTTGATTGACCTTGAAGAAAAGAAGTTCACCAAAATGTGTATGACTGAGGTGATTAATGCCGATATGATGATCGCAACCTTTGGAGAAGAAAAATACAATCGTACTTGCAGGGAGATTCTGCATGGGGGAAACGCCGCATATGAACAGATGGGGCTTGATAAAATTATTCATGTGTACGTAAATACTTACAAACACTTCATGGCAGTTGCCAATGATGATATGAGCGATGCTGATTTTCTGGCGCTTATGAAAGGCGCGCATGAACAATATGAGATTGTAACCGCAACAAAAACGGAGCTTCGCGGCGTTTCAAGATTTTGTGTGGCTTTTGGTGATGAATTAGTTGATAAAGTGAAGAGCACATATTATCTCAATAGACATTTACAGAATAACTTTATTGTAGCTACGGATGAAAGAGAAAGAATCATAGCCCACCGCGAAAAGAGTGTGGAAATATTCGAGATATTGGACTTTGCTATAAATAATGCACGCGTTGTGCCATTTTATCAGGCGATACACAACAATAAGACAAACGGTATTGATAAGTATGAAGCATTAATGAGGATTTATGATAAGGACGGAAAGCTGTTTGCGCCGGGAATGTTCCTTGAAGCAGCTAAAACGTTTAAGCTATATATTCCGCTCAGTAAAATGATGATAGATAGGGCACTTTTGGATTTTGAGGATAAAGAAGCGACTTTGGGAATAAATATTTCGCTGCACGATATCCAGTCGGATGATTTTATTGAGTGGTTCTTTGCAAGAATCAAGATGCATCCCGACCCTGCAAAGATCACCGTTGAGTTTGTGGAAACCGAGAATTACAATAATGATGACAGGCTAACAAACTTCCTCATGGAAGTTAGAAAAATAGGTTGCAAGATAGCTGTTGATGATTTCGGTGTTGGCTTTGCTACATATACGTCCATAGTTTCGCTTGCACCTGATGTGATAAAAATTGACGGTGACATTATAAGCAAGCTTGACACTGTAAAGGAAAACCGGATGATACTGGATTCGATTTGTTATATGGCGAAGCTTATTGGATCTAAGACGGTAGCAGAGTTTGTAGAGAATGAAGAAATACAAAAGATAGCGATGGAGTATGGCATAGACTATTCGCAGGGCTATTATTATGCGAAACCCGTGCCGATAAGTGAAATATAGGCGGATGCATCGATTATTACAACGAGATGTGTTGACTATTAGAAATACATAAGGTAGAATATATAGCACAGAGTAGACAAGGCGCGTGTGCCGACATAATGTCGGCCGCAGTGACGGGGGATGGGAAGTCGCCCTCGTACGAAAGGAAGTTTCCGCGATGTCTTGTTGCGTCCGCTGCGCAAAGTAAATTATGGCGGCTGTCGTTCGTTTTTTCGGGCGATGGCGTTTTTTGCGCTCGGAAACGGGTGCATTTTTTTGTTTGGAGGTAGAGGTTATGAAAAACGAAATCACAAATTCGAGGGATAACACGTATAGGATGATCGTGTGCTCACTGTTCATCGCGATGGGAACCGTGCTTGGCGGCGCGATGAGCTTGCCGGCATTCGTCCTCGGCGCATATTCGGTGAAGATTGGCTTTGGCGTATTGCCCGTTATACTATCGGGCGTTATGTATGGGCCGCTTTATGGCGGGATAGTGGGCGGATTGGTGGATTTTCTGCAAGCTATTCTCTTTCCCAAAGGACCTTATGAACCGTGGTTTACAATTGTTGGAATACTATTTGGGCTAATACCTGGCTTGTTTTTCAGGAAAAATGAACGCCCCACACTCGGGCGATTATTCCTCGCGATTACTTGTGGGCAGACTGTGGGTTCGGTATTATGCAACACGTTGCTGGTTGTAACATTGTATGGATTGCCGCTTGAAGGAATCATGCCGCTTCGCGCAGTGAATCAGGCTGTGATGATTCCATTGTACACAGCACTTGTGTTCATGCTTGTGCCGCTGATATCGAGATATGGCAAGCCCAAATGGGCCCTAGACAGAGGGTAGGTTATCCATGCATTAGCCGTTTATAGTAGCCAAACGCATTCACGCCCAGTAGCCTGAGCAGTAGAAAATAGAGAACGATGCAGATGAAGAATGTGAATGTGAGGCTTAGCGTGATAGAATAACCGGCACTCATACTCATGAAGAATATGAGCCGTGATGCGCAGTATAGTATCGCCGCGCTTGCAATCGGGATGAGATAGTTATGAAAAGGCTTTACGCTTATTGACACCGTGATATAGATTTTCCCGAGCGCGAGCA
>CAYJPI010000120.1:0-3140 GCA_964372005.1 uncultured Oscillospiraceae bacterium
TCGATATCACCAAGCAGAGACGATGCATAGATTGACAGACTGTTCATCCCCGGAGATGTAACGCCGTTAAGGCTAACGATCGCACTGATGTTATGCACCTGCAAATCGGCATAGTTCGTAAGCGGCGTACTCACCCTCACCGTAACATCCTGTAAAAGTTCGGTTATATCTCCTCTTACGCATAAATTACGCGCAAGAAGGTTCGCTTCGCCTTCCACCGCGACAGGTACATTATCAAATGTTTTCACGCGCGGAGGATCAACCTCGACAAGAACGATGCCCCAAAGTATGAGCGCAAATAGTATCGAAGCAATTTTAATTCTAAGGTTATTTAGCACCCATTTGCGCATGAACTTTGAGAATTTTGAAGTCTCATTCGCTGTGGGGTTTTCATTATGATTCGTCTGCATTTTTTGGCCTCCACCATAGTAGCGGTGTTCCCTTTTTATCCATCGAGTAGATGTTCTCAAGGGTATCGAGTAGCGCCTTACTATCCAAATATCTAACCAGCTTTCCCTCGTGTGCCTGTGAAATTATTCCGGTTTCCTCCGACACTACGAAGGTGAAACTATCCGAAACCGCCGACACGCCGAGCGATGCGCGGTGCCTCGTTCCAAGTTCCCTGCCTATGTCAGCGTCATCGGTTAAAGGCAAAATACATGCCGCCGCGACTATTGTATCATCACGGATGATGAGCGCCCCATCATGTAGCGGTGTATTAGGTTCGAAGATATTCTCAATTAGCGCACCTGATACTATTCCGTCCACGCGTGTTCCGGTTGCAATGATGTCGCCGAGCGCCACCTTCTTCTCGATTACGATAAGTGCGCCCACACGCCTTTTTGCCATGCTTAGTATGCACCTATGTAGTTCCCTGATAGTTTCACTCGCATCCTTTTGCACTCCACCGGGTAATGATTTGAGGAGGATATTTCCGCGCCCCAAATGTTCGAAAACACGTCGAAGCTCCGGCTGGAACAATATGGCGATAAAAATAACGCCCCATTGCACTGCAGAAGCTAAAACCCAGTTTAATACATTCAAAGATAGTATTTCGCTCAAGAAATAGCACAGAATAACTATCCCGAAGCCTTTAAGAACATTATATGCCCTTGTCTGCCTCGTCCATGTAATGATTTTATATAGTAGAATAGTGATTATGAGAATGTCGATAGCATCCATAAATGAGAACTGCGTAAAGCCGCTCCCTATCGCTTTTACTATATCATCGTAAATTGACAATCCCGTTCATCCCCTCTCAAAAACTAAGTATTATGCGCCATGCGCGTAACCCTTAATACATTATACCGTACTGTTTTGATTTTTAATAGGGGAGTTTTGCATATCTTCATAAATTTTTATCATTTTCATAAGGTTTTTCGAGCAGAAGCATGCAAACATCGTCTATTCTCTCCCCTTCTACCTTTGAAACGAGCGTATTCAAGAGCTCATCGCCCTTTAAGTCGGCATTCGAAAGCATGCCAATTATTTCCGATTCGTCGAGAGAAGAGAAACGTGCATCGAGAAGTCCGTCAGTGTAAACGAATAATCGACCACCTTTTTCCAACTTATCGTTGCGGACAGTGTAACGTATATCGTCCGACCAATCGCATATGGGTAGCCCGGGCTCATATAGGCACTTCACCTTCGTACCGTCGCTCAAAAGCGGCGCGGCATTATGCCCTGCATTTACCCATGAGAATGTTTCCTTATTATCATCTATTATCCCTATAAACATAGTGACATAGCGTGTTGTATCCTCGCATACGGATAGAAACGCCCTTTGCACGCGCGATAGTATGGCAAGCGGGGTGCTTTCCCCTTTTTTAAATCCATATCTTATTTCGTTTGCAAGCATTAATGTGAGCATTGCTGCCTCCATGCCATGGCCGGAAACATCCGCTACATAAAAGCACACCCGTCCATCGCCGCCTTCTATGCATCCGAACAGGTCTCCGCCGAGTGTGCTCGCCGGTAGATACTTTGAATGTACACACAAGTCGGACTTAATTGGTTCCTTTGGTAAAAATAAAGTTCTTTGCATGCGTGACACCATGTTGGCCTCACGCAATAGTCTTTTATTCTGGTCTCTGAGCGCACCCTCACGAAGCATTAGTTCGGTAATATCGCGAAACACCTCCACGACACCGCGCTCTATCCCAAACTCTGCGCTTAAAACACTCGCTTTAATCCAATAAGTTTTCCCTTTGAAGCTACGTCGTTTTTCCTTCGCACTCCCGGTTTTAATCGTAGAATCCACAATACAGTCTACACAATGTCTGTTTGTACAGAATTGTTCATAACAAAAATACCCGACCTGCTCTCCGAAACATTCTCGGTAACTATCGTTAATAATAACGACGCGCCGATCTTCGTCAAGCACTCGGATCATATCGGGCATAGCATTCATAAGGTGTGAAAGCACCTTTACATCGTGCATAACCACTTCATCCTTTCAAAATGAGAATCATTTTTCTGTATTGTGTTTGTCCTCCAACTTTTCCTCTGGGAAAAAAGAAAAATCTCGCTCGAAGGCCTCCTCGGCCTCACGAAGGCGTACATCGTCGAGTGTACCGGTTTGCATGTACACTTCTCGGGCGAGATCATTGATTTTTTGCCGAGCTTTGGTCGCTTCCGGGCCTAAAATCGGCAATTCCACCGTCATGTTTTCAAGTTTATACACAAAGGTGTGCGGTTCATTTGCAAGCGGTTCATTAGGTTTTTTTTCCTTTTGCATCTTATACGCTCCATAATATACGTTTTTTATCGTACTTCATTTTAATTCTACCATAAAAAACATATAATCGCAACGTTTCGACAAAAAACGACACTTTACGACCTATTAATGCTTAGCTCCGCTTCGCCGGATTTTTCAAACCACATCGCGCCCACTATATCAAGGCCGAGATGTATTCCAAGCACAGGGCCGAGTTCACGTATCATAGGCTCTTTTCCCGTCTTTTGTTCAATGAGCTTAGCAAGCTCCTTCGCGCCCTTCGTATCACGGATGCATTGCACCGCTACTTCCACCGCATCGGCAGGTACTGCCTCTGCAAGCTTTGCAATTTGGTCGCCCTTGCCCCTTACCGAACCGCAGGATACAACGGCGCCTTCACGTATCGTAAGAAGCGGCCTAATGT
>CAYJPI010000120.1:3170-7112 GCA_964372005.1 uncultured Oscillospiraceae bacterium
ATTGGCGAACATATCCAAGCCTTCCGCTTCTTCTAAGCGGTGCCATATCGGGAACCGAGAACATGGTTTTAACATGCTCGCGCATCGAACGAATCGCCTTTTCGGTTTCTTCAAGGCTGTACCCGGCTTCGATAAGGCTTCTTGCTTCACGAATAAGGAATGCAAGGCCGATAGCGGTTGTGCGGGTATCCACTACCTTAATATTTTCGGTTTCTTCGAGTTGCTCCGCGCAAACCATAGCATTTGAGTATGTTCCGCTCAACCTAGAAGATATCGTTAGGCACAAAACCTGATACCCACTCCTTCTCAATGTTGAAAAAGTGTGTTCCACACGCCCAAGCACGGGCTGAGATGTGCGCAACTCTTCCGTTGAACTCAAAAGTTTCACATAGTCAGCATTTTCATCCGAGAAGCCTTCTGTAAACTCCTTATCGCCAACCGTATATGTCATTGGTATGTATATAACGCCCAGCTGTCTCGCTTCCTTCTTTGTGATGCAAGCTGTGCTATCCGTTGCAATAACGATCATTGTGAGAGCCTCCCAATTTTGCGAAATTTTTCATAACGTGCATCGAGTAGCTCCTTCTTCGTCAACTTCTTTGCACGATCAAATGTTTCTTGGAGCGAATCTTTGATTTCACTGAATACTTGTGTGAAATCTTCACCATCTTTAGGTTCATCAAATATTCGCTCTATAACCTGCATGTTTAATAGGTCGTCGGCCGTCATTTTAAGAGCTTGTGCCGCCTCACTAACACGCGATGCATCCTTCCATATGATGCTTGCCGCACCCTCGGGAGATATTACCGAATAGTACGAATTTTCGAGCATCCAAACCTCATCAGCTACCGAAAGCGCTAATGCACCGCCGGATCCGCCTTCGCCGATACAAATGGATACAACGGGGGTTTTTAATGCCATCATCTCCATTAAGTTTACTGCGATGGCGCTCCCCTGCCCTCTTTCCTCCGCTTCGATACCGCAAAACGCGCCCGCAGTATCCACAAAGCAAATTACAGGTCTATTAAACTTCTCCGCCTGTTTCATAAGGCGAAGCGCTTTTCTGTATCCTTCTGGATTTGCCGAACCGAAGTTTCTTGCAAGTTTATCCTTCGTGTCCGATCCCTTTTCGATGCCGATTACCGTAACCGGCTGTCCGTTAAGTTTCGCTACACCGCCTACCACCGCCGCATCATCAGCGTAGAGTCTATCGCCGTGCAGTTCGTAGAAGTCGGTAAAGATTGCATTAATATAGGAAAGCGCGGTGGGTCTGCCCTTCGCTCGCGCGATTGCCAATCGTTCATACGGATGCATGAATATCCCCCCCTTGTTTATGCATTGAAAGTAGCATAGCTATCGTTTCCTTCTGTTCTTTTCGTGCTACGATATTATCAACAAAGCCCTTTTCCATCAAAAATTCGGCACGCTGAAATCCTTCCGGGAGTTTTTGCCTTATGGTCTGCTCAATTACACGTGGGCCTGCAAAACCAATCAGCGCATATGGTTCGGAAAGGATGATATCTCCCTCCATCGCGAAGGAGGCCGTAACGCCGCCCGTGGTCGGATTTGTCAACAATACGAGATAGAAAAGCCCTGCATCGCTGTGGCGTTTAACCGCCCCGCTAGTTTTTGCCATTTGCATGAGCGAAAGTATTCCTTCATGCACGCGAGCTCCGCCCGATACCGTGATGCCGACAACGGGCAGACGGTTTTCAAGCGCATACTCGAAAAGACTTGTGATTTTATCGCCTACGGTGGGACTCATCGATCCCATCATAAAAGCGCTGTTCATAACGAACAGGCAGGTTTCCTGCCCCGATATTGAGCATCGACCGGTGATTACAGCTTCCTTTTCGCCGCTTACTTGCCTTGCCTTTTCGAGCTTTTCAAAATACTGCGGAAACTCTATGCGATCCACAGCTTCGGCATTTTCATCATGCTCGATGAATGTGTTTTCATCCGCAAGAAATTCGATGCGCGTGCGCGACGGCATCGGCATATGAAAGCCGCATTGCGGGCATACATTGTAGTTTTCCTTATATTCACCGTCAAACGATGCGCGTTTGCATGAAGGACAGGCTACGAGCCTTTCCTCAACTTTGGCTTCACCTTCATGAGGTTCGCCTTCTAGCGCAATTTGCGGTTTAATGAACATATCCTTATTAAGCATTATGTCCCTTTCTCCATCAATCTGGCAAGGAAGTCCGTTGTGTAGCTACCGTCAACGAATTCGCTTTCGGCCATCAAATCGAGCTGCAAGCTTCGATTATGCTCCACACCTTCGACAACTATCTCACAAAGAGCGGCCTGCATCTTCCTTATCGCTTCCTCGCGTGTGGCGGCATGAACTATAAGCTTGCCTATCATGCTATCATAAAACGGTGGTATGCGATAACCCTGATACAGCGCCGAATCAAAGCGCACCTGCGGCCCTCCCGGCACATGTAAAAGATGGATCGTACCACAGCTCGGACGGAAATTGTTTCGTACATCCTCGGCGTTGATGCGGCATTCTATGGCGTGGCCACGAATTTTAACGGATGTAAAATCTATTTCCATACCGGCCGCAACGCGAATTTGCCATTTAACAAGGTCAACCCCCGTTACCATTTCCGTTACGGGATGTTCAACTTGCAAGCGTGTATTCATCTCCATGAAATAGAAGTTGCCGTCCTTGTCAAGAAGGAATTCAATAGTTCCCAGCCCACGATAGTCAACCGCTTTTGCCGCTTTAACGGCCGCATCGGCCATAGCTTCGCGTATACTTTCGGACACTGCGGGAGACGGACTTTCCTCAATAAGCTTCTGATTCTTCCTTTGCATGGAACATTCGCGCTCGCCAAGGCACATGCAATTTCCAAAGTCATCCGCGAGTATCTGCATTTCAACATGCTTTACAGGGAAAAGATACTTTTCGAGGTACACTGCACCGTCACCGAACGCCCCTGCCGCTTCCTGTGTTGCGGTAAGGAATGCATGCTCCATCTCTTCCTTTTGAGATACTAGGCGTATGCCGCGTCCACCGCCGCCGGCCCTTGCTTTAACGAGCAAGGGGTAGCCTATGCGCTCGCCCTCTTTTTCGGCCTCTTCAACCGTTTCCACAACGTCAGCACCCGGAATGATGGGCACCTCGGCTGCACGCATTGTGCGCCTTGCAGCATCCTTATCACCCATTTGGCGGATCACCGCTTCTGTAGGCCCGATAAATACGATACCACAATCAGCGCATCTCTTTGCGAACACCGGATTTTCGGACAAGAGCCCGTAACCCGGGTGTATTGCCTGCGCTCCGCTCACCATTGCGGCTGAGAGTATCGCAGTAATATTAAGATAGCTCTGTGTAACCTGTGATGCGCCTATACAATAGCTCTCATCCGCAAGGCTCACGTGAAGAGCATCCCTGTCCGCTTCCGAAAACACGGCAACGGTCAGGATACCCATTTCTTTACATGCACGTATTATGCGAACAGCGATCTCGCCGCGGTTCGCGATAAGTATTTTTGAAAACACTTTCTATCTTCCCTCCATCACGGCGAAAGAAAGCTCGGCCGACGCGCAAACTTTATCGTTCACACGAGCTTCGGCATGCGTAAAGTAAAAAGGGTGCTTGGCTTTTGTAACATGTGCGACCACTTTGATTTCGTCGCCGGGGAGCACCTTATTCTTGAAACGCACCTTATCCATTCCCGTAAAATATGCGGTATTACCAACAAGTTTATCGCCGATGAGCAAAGCACAAGCCTGCCCCATGATCTCACATTGAATCACTCCGGGTACGACGGGGTTACCGGGGAAATGCCCTTGCAAAAACCACTCGTCACCACGAACTTTGTACGTTCCGTGCGCCTTGCCATCCTCATCGAGCTGCATTGTATCAACGAGAAGCATGGGCTCCCTATGAGGTAACAGATTCCTTATTTCTTCTCTGTTTATCATGGCAAA
>CAYJPI010000121.1:0-7103 GCA_964372005.1 uncultured Oscillospiraceae bacterium
CAACCCTGTGGATACCGATGTGCTGGTTGGGGATGAGGATGTACTTGGTTTGCGGCGTTCTTAGTATCTGCTCAAGCAATAGGTTTGCCTGCTTCACTCTAAGACCTGTTGCAAAAGGCCAGTACGAGCCAACGCCTTCACTCGAGAGGAGCGAACCGCTGTTGATGCTCGGGTTATTGAAGCCGCGCGGTGCGACCAAGCGCCAGAGCCAAGCGAGTGCGGGCGGAATTACCTGCATAAGACCCATGATGCCGTAGTTCGGCTTATCGAGCGAGGTAGGCGGCATACGCACACCAAAGCTTCGCACGTCGATATCCACGGGTTTTCTTACGATATTGTTTACCAAGTCGCGCGGTATGATTACGCGTGGATTCGGGCAAGGCTTGCCCGTGGAGTCCATGATATGCTCCCAAACGAGCGCCGTTGCATTGGGCACGGCTTCGATGTTGAAGAACACGAGCGGCTCCTTCGAGTGGATGGAGATGCGCTCATACATGGATTCGGAACCATACTCGGTTATGCCGTCAACGCGAAGGAACCAGCCTGCTTCACCGTCAAACGCGGAGAGCTTGCCATTCGCCTTTTGCATCTTGGGATGGCAGATGGCCATATCATCGGTTACGGGGTAGAGGTCGCAAGTATCACTCATTGTGATAACGGTCTTTTCCTCGGTTTCCGTGTTAACGCCGACGACTACGCGCCCGTCAAGGTCGCGGTAAACATCCTGTAGCATTTCGCTCTTACCGCCGCCGGATGCACCCTCGTGCATGATGACGATGGAGCTTTCATAAGGCGTAACAACCTTACAAACAGCCGCGTGAGCTGTTACCCAATCTTCCTGCTCGCCGATGTCGAGAAGTACGCTATAAACGCCCTTCTTCGCCGACGGTCCCGGATAGAGATTGTATGCGTATACTTCGTGCCTGTCATCCAAGCGATTATGCACGCAAACCTGCTTGCCGCCAAAGTGTGAATGGCGGAACGGGGGTGCAACATAAACGATGGCGCGGGGCTTGAAGGTTGAAATATCCCTCTCGCTCACGAAGAACTGTAGCTGCGATAGCGCGAAAGCGAAGAACGCCGCATTTCTCGGGCAAACGAGAAGCGCTTCGTAACCATGCTTGTAACCGCCTACCATGAAAGGCATAACGATAATTTCTTGGCCCTTGAACCATTCAAATGTTTCCTTTTGAAGGCTTGAGAACTCGTAGCCATACTTATCCTTGAAGCGTGCCTTATCTGTCGGCTTCTCATCGGAGATGCGCATCGAGTCGGGATCGCGGCGGCGCATGTAATCCTCTTTGTAGTTTACAACCGCACCGTTTTTTGCACGCACAACACTGCACTCGTGTATGTCCATGCCCTTTACTTTGTATCCAACCTCTATTTCGTTAACGTACTCATTGCCGAAAATTAGCTCAAAAAGCGTTTCTTTGCTTCTTGGCAATACTACACTTTTACAATTTGAAATAATGTCTTCCAGTTCGGGGGGGTAGGAGATTTTTCCCAGTACATTGCCCATAATTTTTTCCTCGCTCTTTCTTTTGCCGTAGCGATATTTAGCATGAAATGGCCATTATTTTGCATTTTTTCCGTGAATGAGCCTTCAATCATACCATTTTCGCCCCATTATAATATAGATTACTTTATTGATGTTCTTTTGTCAATCTTTTTTCATGAAAAAATAGGGCAAAAACGCCCTATTTGAGTATTGTTATCTTATATCCTTAAAAATATTCAAATTTTTGGTACGAGCTTCCAATCGTTCTGTTTTTTCCTTCTTAAAATCATTCTTGTTCGAGTACATTTCTTTATCAACAACTCTGAAGAACTCTTCATAATCTTCGCGGGTATAGCCTTCGAAATACCTAAAGCCCGATGCGAGGGAGTACATGTATTTCTGGCGAATGTTGAGTGATTCGATGCGCGACGATATCACTTCAAGCTTTTCCTTAACATCATCCTCGGTGCAGTTAAACAAAATGGATACGAACTCGTCGCCACCGATACGGAAGGTTTTACCAAATTCAGCAAAGTTATCCTTCAAGACTGCATAGCAAGAGCGTATCGCAGAATCGCCCTCGATGTGGCCGAGCTTATCATTTATCAATTTGAGGTTGTTCATGTCTGACACGACGCACCAGAAGCTCACAATATCGCCCGTTTCAGCCTGTTTTGCAAATATGTCGTTGAGTTCTTCATGATATGCCGTGGCATTGTAGCCGCCTGTTAAAACATCCATGTAGGAGATATCAACGAGCATATTTTTAAGCTTATCAACAACAACCGCTATGCTACCGACCTCATCGCGTGTAAATAGTTCATTCGGGATTGGCATGCGCATGTTGCCTGTATCCGCTATCTTGGAAACGGATTTTTCAAGTGCAACAAGGCTCGCGCTCATCGCATGGGTGAACGCACCTACGAAGAACATGAAGAACAATATTATGCCGATATTCGCCACTATGGATACCACGAACATGATATTCACCATCAAATCATTGGTGGCTAGCGCCTCGGTCATCAATTTTTCTTCATCCTCGAGGAAATCATCGAGACTGCCGAAAAATTCGTTTGCAATCGGTGTAACAACCGTGAGGGCATAAAGCGCTTCATCATAATCCCCAC
Source organism: uncultured Oscillospiraceae bacterium (assembly GCA_964372005.1). Classification (GTDB taxonomy): domain Bacteria; phylum Bacillota; class Clostridia; order Christensenellales; family CAG-138; genus CAYPKG01. The sequence continues at coordinate 2,629 of CAYJPI010000121.1, forward strand.
CGGCCATTTTGATATCGGCAGAGAGTATCATACTGTCCCTATATACATTTTTCTCTTCTATAATTCGAAAAAATTCCGTTTGCTTATCGCCCGAAAGTTGCATCGCAAAATCATCCATCTGCTTGTCAAGATCGTCAAACGCTTGACAGTATTGGGCGTAGAGTCTTTCTAAAGCCGCCGGGTCGTTCTGCAAAAGTATATCTCTACCCGCAACCCTACATACGTACATGGTTCTGATTATGCTGTACAGTTCCACGGTATTATCTACATTTTCTTCAAATATATCTTGCGTACTCTTGTTAAGGATGGATATTGAGAAAATCGATAACAAACTTATCAACATCACCATAACGCATGAGATGACTTGCAAAGGCCTTATCTTTTTTGCCACAGGCGCATTTGAGAACCACGCCCTGTATTTTTGAGTCACGTTTTCTGACCCTCCATAGTATTAATACTCTCATTATAACACATCATATATGCATTTCAAGTTTTTTTCACTCTTCTCGTAAAACTACGACAACACGCGAACGCGATGTACCTATCGATTGGTCATAGTCGCCCAAGCAGGTGATGAGCGTTAGGCGCGGCTCGCCGCCTTCATCGGTTGCCATAACTTCGGGTGGGAACTCTTCTAGCAGGTACACATTTACGCTTTGGGTATAGAAATATCTAAACGAGCCGTCCTCGTATTCTATAACCACCTCGTCGCCCACTTGCATATCGTTCAGCACACTGAATGTGCCGATGCGCCCCTTCCACCTTACATGCCCATCGATGAGTGCATTGCCATACTGCCCGGGCGATGGGCCATCCTCATACCAGCCTGCCACCGTGGCCGATGCTACGGCGTCCATCGCGCCATCTTCTGTTAGTCCTACGGGTTCGATGCTTGCGGATACTTCGGCATCATTGAAGTATATCTTCACGGGCGCGGTGATGAGGTTTCTGTCGGTGGGGGATGGAATTTGTGCGGATACATCATCGGCTGGTGTTTCGGTTTGCGAAGGCTCTTTTTCACCTTGTACATCGCTGCTTTGCGCGGCCGAATCGGTATCGCCCTGCGCATCATCGGCATCGCTTAGTGTAGGTGCAGGTGGCGGCGATGTATATGCCTGAGTGATGAGCACATTGTCGAGCACGGTTATGAATACACCTACCGCGAACAATGCGGCGAACATTATGTTTAGTACAATCTTTCTTTTGAGCATGATTTTATCTCCTTTGCAATGGACGGTAATAACGCAAATATGCGCGATACCATCCCATGTCGTTTTCTGGAGTATAACATGTTTTCACACTATAAATATGTGTTTTCAATGCTTGTTTACATGCTGTTTTTAGCGGATTCACAGGTGTGGAATGCATAGGTTTTTATGGTAATTTGTGAACAATCCCCAAACATGCATGCGCTCAAAGCATTTAACTTTGACGTGTGACCATTTTTTTATTATAATGGAGAAAAGTTCAATTTATTGCATGGATAGTTTCGACAATGGTTGGAACGAACATGTTTCGTGATTTTTTTCGATATGCAAGGAGGAAGAATGATGAAAAACATAGCATTTATAGGATTGGGCGTGATGGGCGAAGCTATGGCCGCACGCATACTCGCCAAGGGGTACAACCTAAAGATATACACAAGAACCAAAGCAAAGGCCGCCGCGCTCATCGATGCGGGGGCATCATGGTGCGAAACCCCCAAGGATGCGGCGGACGGCGCGGACGCGGTAATCACCATAGTTGGCTATCCTAAGGATGTTGAGGAAGTTTACTTCGCAAACGATGGCATACTTGCGGCCGTTAAGAAGGACGCAGTACTTATCGACATGACAACGAGCGAACCTGCCCTTGCAATTCGCATATATGATGAAGCAAAGGCAAAGGGCGCTTACTCGCTTGATGCACCCGTGTCCGGCGGAGATATAGGCGCGAAGAACGGTACATTATCCATCATGGTGGGCGGTGACGAGGTAGCATTCAATAAATGCATGGAGCTTTTCGAGTGTATGGGTAAAACCATCACCCTCGCAGGCAAGGCCGGCGCAGGCCAACATACCAAGATGGCCAACCAGATCGCCGTCGGCGGTGCGCTTGCAGGCGTTTGCGAGGCCATCGCATATGGCGAAGCGGCCAAGCTCGATATAGATACGATGCTAAGGTGCATATCGGGCGGCGCGGCAGGCAGCTGGCAGATGACGAACAATGGCCCCAAGATCGCCGTGCGCGACGATTCGCCGGGCTTCTTCATAAAGCATTTTATCAAGGACATGCGCATCGCAAAGCGCGAAGCCGAGGAAAACGGCCTCACGCTAAAGGTGCTCGATGACATCATCGCGATGTATGAAGAGATGGTTTCCAAGGATGAAAGCGTTAACGATATCGGCACACAGGCGCTTATACGCGCATACAAGGATTAAACCGCTTACTTAGGAGGTAGCACATGGCACGACGTAGGGGAAGAAGAAGATACACGCGCTCCGTGGATTGGAGGCGCTTTTCGGTGTTTGTACTCGCCATCGTGGTGGTTGGCGTTGGTGGTTATTTCCTATTCACTTTATTGACGGGTGACGGAAAGATAGGCTCTTTCGATGAGTCGCTACCGAGTGCTAACCCCGAGGTTGCGCTTGCCACCCCTTCACCTACGCCGAATGTGCCCACCCCTGCGCCGCGCATAATCGGCAATCTCCCCATCGAACCCGTGGCCGAGGCCGAGCCGGATGTTTTCGGCTTTGAAACGAGCCTTATGGTTTATGGCGAGGAGGTTAATTCCTTCACACGAGAAGAGCCCATGGAGTTTGCGCATGGCGATGAATACACGGATCTTCCCGGTATCATCACCTTTGGTGGTAACAATTACCGCGATACTTTCACCTATGGTACGCATAATTTCTCGGATGATCCGTCACTGTCGATAGAATGGCAGTATGATACATCCGCTCTCAACACCTCCATGGGAACATGGACGGGCACGGGTTGGACGGGTATGCCGCTTATCGTTGAGTGGCCAAAGGAGACGCTTGATGTGCTCGGCGTTTTCGAGAAGTTTAAATCAAAGGATACACTTGAGGAGGTAATGTATGCCGCCCTCGACGGGAACATCTACTTCTTTGAATTGCAAACGGGCGAAATAACACGCGATCCGCTTTTCTTAGGCGTAGCAACCAAGGGTACGCCCTCGCTCGATCCGCGCGGCTATCCCCTTTTATACACCGGCCAAGGCATCCCCGAGAGCGACGGTGCTTATGTGCGCGTTATTTCACTTATCGATAATGAGGTGATATGGTCGTTCGGCGGCACAGATCCTTATGCATACCGCGATTTCCATGCATACGATTCGAGCCAGCTCATCGATGCAGAGACGGATACGCTCATCGCGCCCGGCGAAAATGGGATACTGTACAGCGTGAAACTAAATAGCGAGTTTGACGCCGAAGCGGGCACGGTTTCGGTTGACCCCGACGGCCTCGTTAAGTATCGTTACACGGGCGATGAGTATGGCTATGGCTTCGAGCCCGATGAGAGATGGCTCGGCATAGAAAACTCCATCGTAATGTTCCGCAATTTCGCCTTCTTCGGCGATAGCGGCGGCCGCATGCAATGCGTTGATATGAACACGCTCGAGCTACAATATGTGGTGGATATCACGGATGATACGGATGCATCCTTGGTGCTCGAGGAGGATGCCGCGAACGACACCTTCTACCTATACACGGCCAATGAGATTGACAAGCAGGATGGTGCATCCACCACGGGTAAGGGCGAAAATTACCACCGCAAGATTGACGGAACGACGGGCGAAGTCATCTGGGAGGTGGAGTATCAGGCCGATTACGGCGGCGAATCGTCAAACGGCGGCACATTGTCCACACCGCATGTGGGCAAGGGTAAGCTCGATAATATGGTAATATTCACATCAACGCGCGTACCCATCAACTACATCAATGATGAGGGCGTAGAAGAAAGCCGCGATATAGGCGCGCGCATCGTCGCATACGACAAGGAGACGGGCGAAGAGCTATGGCGGCACGAACAGCCCGACGGGTACTGGGCAAGCGTTGTTGTTGTATATGATGATGAGGGTTATGGCTATGTCGTGATGGCGGATCGCTGGGGAATAGTTAAGGTGCACGATCCTCTAAACGATGGCGAGGTTATCGCCGAGGTGGATCTTGGCTCGCGCATCGAGTCCACGCCTTCGGTGTACAATGACATGCTGGTTGTAGGCACACGCGGCGCAGGCGGAAACGGCCAGCCGCAAAGGATATATGGCGTTAGGTTGGATTGATTATAAAAGGGGTGTTGCATTATACAATGCGACACCCCTTTTAGAATATCAAAAAAGTGTTCTTCGAACACTTTTTTGAGTTTTTACACACCATTACCCTCTCGCTACGCTCCCGGGCGGGTAATGGTGCAAAGTTCAAAAACGTCCCGTTTTTGTCCGTTTCGGCGCGCATGTCGCCGAAGCCGGA
>CAYJPI010000122.1:0-7081 GCA_964372005.1 uncultured Oscillospiraceae bacterium
CCTTCTACTTCTTCCAGGGCGCTATGGACGTTCTCCAGCCCCTCATCGATGCAGGCACGGTAGTTGTTAAGTCCGGCCAGATGAGCCAGGAAGAAGCCGGTACCCTTCGCTGGGACGGTGCGGTAGCACAGACTCGTATGGATGCAATCCTCGCGGCTAACTACACCGACGGTAGCCCCCTCCACGGCGTGCTTTCTCCCTATGATGGCATCTCGCGCGGCATCATCTCCTCGTTGACAGCGTTTGGCTTTGAAGTAGGCACGGAGACTTGGCCGGTCGTAACAGGCCAGGATGCTGAAGCGGCTTCGATTAAGATGATCGTTTCGGGTGAACAGTATTCCACCATCTTGAAGGATACCCGTGACCTTGCAAGCGTTGCCGCAGGCATGGTTGATGCAGTACTCAAAGGCACAGAGCCCGAGATCAACGACACCGAGACCTACAACAACAATGTTAAGGTCGTTCCTTCCTACCTCCTCGCACCCTATACCGTAACAGCGGATAACTATCAAGAACTCATTCTCGATTCAGGTTATCTCACCGCGGAGGATATTGCGTAAGAAATTACGGTTATAGCCGCAAGAAAAAACACATAGGGCGGCAAAACATTTACAAAGGCGCCCGCGTAAAAGCGAGGCGCCTTGTTTGTAAAAAGGAGAATGATCATGGCAGAATATTTGCTTGAGATGCAGGACATAACGAAGGAATTCCCGGGTGTTAAGGCGCTCGACGGGGTAAACCTTCGAATAAAACCCGGCCAGATACATGCACTCGTCGGCGAGAATGGTGCAGGAAAGTCCACGCTGATGAATGTTTTAAGCGGCGTGTATCCGCATCCCACATATAACGGAAACATAGTATTTGAAAACAATGTATGCAAGTTTAAGTCGATAAAGGATTCAGAGAAAAAGGGCATCGCAATTATACATCAGGAACTCGCACTCATACCGGAACTTACCGTATATGAAAACATATTCTTAGGCAATGAAAAATCAAAGAAAGGCGTAATCAACTGGGATCAAACAAGGTTGAACGCTAAAAAAGTGCTCGATATGGTGGGGCTTGATGTTCCCACGGAAGCTAAGATTAAGGATTTGGGGCTTGGCAAACAGCAGCTTATCGAGATAGGCAAGGCATTATCGAAAAACGTTAAGCTTTTAATATTAGACGAGCCCACCGCAGCACTAAACGAAGCGGATTCACAGCATCTTCTCTCTTTGCTTGTGGAACTCAAGAACAAGGGAATATCCTGCATACTCATCTCGCATAAGCTAAACGAAGTTGTGCAGGTAGCGGAGGAGATAACCGTGCTTCGCGACGGCAAGACCATTCAAACCCTCGGCATCGAAGAAGCGGATGAGGATACCATCATCAAGCACATGGTAGGCCGCGAACTTACATATCGCTATCCTAAGCGCGAACGCAATATTGGTGATATGGCATTTGAGGTGAAAAACTGGAGTGTTTATGCCGATACGGCATGCGAAAAAACACTCATCGACGATATAAGCATCAACTGTAGAAAAGGCGAAGTTGTGGGAATATCCGGCCTCATGGGTGCAGGAAGAACGGAGCTTGCGCTGAGTATATTCGGCAGGTCTTACGGTAAAAAGTCGGTGGGGCAAGTTCTTTTAAACGGCAAGGAAATCGATACTTCAACCATACCGGCGGCGATAAAGAGCGGAATAGCCTATGCCACGGAGGACAGAAAGCAAGCCGGGCTTGTTCTCATCGACAATATAAAGCACAACACATCGCTCGCAGGTCTCAAGAACTTAGCTGAAAAAGGTGTATTGAACGACAATGAGGAGATCAAGGTTGCCGAGGAATACAGAAAGAAACTGAACATACGTTCGAGTGGAATAATGCAATCTGTCGGCAAGCTTTCGGGCGGTAATCAGCAGAAGGTAATGTTTAGCAAGTGGATATTTACCGATCCCGAGGTGCTAATACTCGATGAACCTACGCGTGGCGTGGATGTCGGCGCGAAGTATGAGATATACACCATCATAAATGAGCTTGCGGAAAAAGGGAAATCGGTGGTTATGATATCTTCGGAGCTACCCGAACTTTTGGGCATGTGTGACCGAATTTATGTTATGAACCACGGCTCACTCGTTGGCGAAATAAGCGCGGACGAAGCATCGCAAGAAAGAATCATGCAATTTATTATGCAGAGCAACAATGAAGGAGGCAACGCATGAACAAGATACAATCGAACAATGAAATAAAAGCCACTTTGAAGGGGAACATGCGCGAATACGGCATGGTGCTCGCCCTTGTAGTGGTTGTGGCTTTCTTCCAAATTGTAACCGAGGGAACGCTCCTCATGCCACTTAATATATCGAACATCATTCAGCAAAACAGCTATGTTATGATACTTGCAACCGGTATGCTCCTTTGCATACTCACGGGCGGTAATGTTGATTTGTCGGTCGGCTCGGTGGTCGGTCTTGTGGGTGCGATTTCGGCCGTTCTCATGCTCGAATTGAACATGCCCGTGCCGCTTTCAATAATAATTTCTTTGCTCTGCGGCGCGGCAATAGGCGCATGGCATGGCTTCTGGATTGCTTATGTGGGCGTTCCCGCATTTATCGCGACCCTCGCAGGCATGCTCATCTACCGCGGTTTCACCATGGTAATGCTTGGCGGCACGAGCCTTGCACCTATGCCTGCGAGCTACAGCTTTATCGCGGCAGGTTTCGTTCCCGACTTCTTCGGCGGTGAGAATTTGAATATTTTTACCCTCGTTGTGGGTGCGGTTATAGCGGCTATTTACATAGTATCGCAAGTGATAACGCGCAAAAAGCGAGTTGAATATGGATTCTCGGTTCCACCAAGCATAGTATTCATACTGCAACTCGTTGTGGTTACGGGACTCGTGGGCTTCTTCGCATACAGTCTTGCGCAGTATAGAGGTATCCCGTTCGTGCTGGTTGTTGTTGCAGCGCTCGTGTGCATATACACATTCATCACAACTAAGACCGTGTTTGGCCGCCACATTTACGCATTCGGCGGCAATGAAAAGGCTGCAAGGCTTTCGGGTGTTCGCACAAAGCAAGTAATGTTCTGGGTTTACACGAACATGGGCTTCCTTGCGGCGCTCGCCGGCATAGTGTTCACGGGTAGATTGAACAGCGCAACGCCAAAGTCAGGCGATGGCTTCGAGCTTGATGCAATTGCGGCTTGCTTCATCGGCGGCGCATCAACAACCGGCGGCGTGGGAACTATCCCGGGCGCGATCATCGGTGGCCTTCTCATGGGTGTTCTCAACAATGGTATGGCTATCATGGGCGTTAGTATCGATTGGCAACAAGCGATAAAGGGCTTCGTTCTTCTTGCGGCGGTTGCATTCGACCTCGTTTCAAAAAAGAAAAATAGTTAGTGTGTTGCATGTTCATCATCGTTTCTGCTATAATCAAAGTTGTATGTAACAACTATGGAATTGAGTGCATATGAAGGGAAGTATTATAGATGAAAGAACTCAAATATGCGATTTTAGCACAACGATTAAGGCAGGATATAGAAAACGGAGTTTACCCCAAAGCATCAAGGTTGCCCGGTGAAAATGACCTTGTGGATACAACCGGATACAGCCGCCAAACCGTACGTAAGGCGATGCAGATACTCGAAGAAGAGGGGCTCACGCGAAGAGTGCGAGGAAGCGGCACATATGTCGAAGGAGCGAAGAGCAATCGGCCGGTAACCAAGAATATCGCAGTAGTGATGACTTATATAAATGAGTACATCTTCCCCGATATACTTAGAGGGATAAGCACGGTGTTATCCGAGTCAGGCTATGGACTGCAGTTGTATGCAACGCATAATCGCATCGACAATGAGCGCAAAGTGTTACAGGAATTGCTAGAAAAACCGATAGATGGGTTGATCGTAGAAGGTACAAAAACGGCATTGCCGAGCCCGAATATCGAGCTGTTCGAAAAAATCACAGAAGAAATACCCGTGGTGTTCTTGAACGGATACTATCGCGACTTAAAGAACCCCATCTATGTCGTCGCAGATGACCGTGCAGGTGGTAAGAGCCTTTGCATGCGATTACTCGAACGCGGACATACGCGAATCGGCGGAATATTTAAGATGGACGATATGCAAGGGCCAATGCGATACATAGGCTACCTTGACGCTTTGCTCGATGCCAATGCACCTATTGAGGATGGAAATATTATTTGGTACACCACCGAGAATATGGAGGATGTTGTAACGTCCTTTGCACTAAGTACATTGCAGGAATGTAGTGCTGTGGTTTGCTATAACGATGAAGTGGCAATAGCGCTTGCTAAAATTTGTAAGGAAAAAGACATGGAAGGCAAATTCGAGATAGTAAGTTTCGACAATAGTACGCTCGCGCGACTGTCTCCGATTCCGTTTTACTCGATCGAGTTGCCGGGTGAGAATATCGGCTCATATGCTGCCGATGCAATGATACGCTCCTTAAATGGGGAGAGGGTATCGTCGCACACATTACCGTGGAAGAAAGAGGACTAAAACATGAAAGAAATGAAGCGTATCGGATCAAACGCTTTCCTCGGAATAGAGCTTGGATCGACGCGCATAAAAGCCGTACTTATAGATGAAAACGGCAAGGTGCTTGCTTCGGGTAGTCATTCTTGGGAAAATCGCTTAGAAAATGGGCTGTGGACATACGACCTTAGTGACGTGTGGACGGGGATTCAAAGTGCGTATAAAAACCTAAACGAGCGCATCGAAAAGGAGTATGGCGAAAAGCTCACCACCGTCCGCGCGATGGGCTTCTCCGCGATGATGCACGGCTACCTTCCATTCAACGAGAAGGGCGAGCAGGTTTGCGCATTCCGCACATGGAGAAATACGAACACTACCGAAGCGGCTGCGAAGCTCCTTCCCGTGTTCGACTTTAACATTCCCGAACGTTGGAGCATCGCGCATCTATATCAAGCGATGTTAAACGGCGAAAAACATGTAAAGGATATCGCATTTATAACCACACTCGCAGGATATGTTCACTATATGGTGACGGGTGAAAAGGTGCTCGGCATCGGCGATGCTTCGGGCATGTTCCCAATCGACTCTACCATGAACGATTACGATAAGTCGCGCATGGCGATATTCGACGCTATGCTCAAGGATGGCGGCTATGACTTCACGCTCGATAATATCTTCCCTAAGGTGCTCGTCGCAGGTGAAAGTGCAGGATCGCTCACGAAAGAGGGCGCACTTCTCATCGACCCCACGGGGACGCTTCAATCGGGAATCCCCCTTTGTCCACCCGAAGGCGATGCAGGTACGGGCATGGTCGCGACGAACAGCGTGAAGAAACTTACGGGCAATGTATCCGCAGGGACGAGCGTTTTCGCTATGATCGTGCTTGAAAAGGCGTTAAAGAAGGTACATCGCGAGATCGACATGGTAACGACCCCCGCAGGAAACCCCGTCGCGATGGCGCATTGTAACACTTGTTGCTCGGAAATCGACGCATGGGTGAAGATGTTTAAGGAGATGTTCGATCTTTCGGGTGCGAATAAAACCATCGATGATATCTACGCGCTCTTCTACGAGCAAGCGCTAAACGCAGACGTGGACGCAGGAAAACTTCTGTGCTACAACTATTTTGCCGCAGAACCGATTGTCGATGTTGATACGGGCAGACCGCTTCTCATGCGTAAGCCCGATGCAAAATTCAACTTCCCGAACTTCGCACGCGCGCAGATCTACGGGGCGATTGCTGCGCTAAAGCTCGGCATGGATATACTCTTCGTCGATGAAGGAATCGCATGCGAAAAGATACTCGGCCACGGTGGATTGTTCACAGTGAAGGGTGTGTCGCAACGCTTCCTCGCAGGCGCACTCAATGTTCCCGTGTCCGTGATGGAGACGGCAGGCGAGGGAGGACCTTGGGGCATGGCGCTTCTTGCAAGCTATATGATGAACAAGCAAGACGGCGAAACCCTCGATGCGTACTTGCAAAACAAAATTTTCAGCGGCGCCAAGGAGATGACCATATCGCCCGATGAAAATGATGTAAAGGGTTTTACCGATTACATGAAAGACTACGAACTCGGTCTCGCCGCGGAACGCGCGGCCGGGGCTGTGAAATAAGAAAAATACTACGTATGCAATTTAAAAAAGAAGTAATAGGAGAAAGAACTATGAAAATGCAGGAAATGAACTTCTGGTTTGTGGTGGGCAGCCAGTTCTTATATGGTGATGAGGTATTGAGCACCGTCGCAGCTCGCGCACAGGAGATGGTAGATACCATCAACGCATCGGGCAAGCTCCCGGCGAAGCTCATCTACAAAGTAACGGCAAAGACCAACGCCGAAATTACAGAAACAATGAAGGATGCCAACCGCGACGATGCTTGCGCAGGTATCATTACATGGTGCCACACATTTAGCCCGAGCAAGATGTGGATAAACGGGCTTGCGCTTTTGCAGAAGCCCTGGTGCCATTTCGCAACGCAGTACAATCGTGAAATTCCGAACGATGAGATCGATATGGACTTCATGAATCTCAACCAGGCCGCGCATGGTGACCGTGAGCACGGCTTCATCGGTGCACGTTTGCGCTCTGCTCGCAAAATTATTGCAGGCTACTGGAAGGATGATGAGACCATCGAACGCCTCGCCGACTGGATGCGCGTGGCTTATGGCGTGGCATTCTCGAAAAATCTCAAGGTGATGCGCTTCGGCGACAATATGCGCGAGGTCGCCGTTACAGAAGGTGATAAGGTCGAGATACAAACAAAGCTCGGCTGGCAGGTGAACACTTGGCCGGTTGGCAAGCTCGTCGATACGATGAATGCTGTCACGGACAAAGAAATTGCAGATAAGATGGCCGAATATCGCGAGCGTTATGAAATCAACACGGACGATATTGCATCGGTTGAGTATCAGGCGCGCGAAGAAATCGCCATGAAAAAGATGTTCGAAGAGGAAGGTTGCATGGCATTTTCCAACACCTTCGAGGATCTATACGGAATGAAACAGCTCCCCGGCCTTGCATCCCAAAACCTCATGGCTGACGGCTACGGATATGGCGGCGAGGGCGATTGGAAGGTCGCCGCGATGACCGCCATAATAAA
>CAYJPI010000123.1:0-998 GCA_964372005.1 uncultured Oscillospiraceae bacterium
CCTTAATCTCGGAATGTCGGCAGCATTTGGGGTAGCGATTATTCTAACGGGCTTGCTGGCAGTTTTCATGGATGCGATAATTCTCGCTCCACTTCGTGCACGCAAAGCAGATAATATCACCTGCTTAATATCGGTTATCGGAGTGTCGTACATTATACAAAACTTGTTGACAATATTCTTCGACAGTACTCGTAAACCCTTTCCTGCAATATTTGATTTCGGCAACGTTGAAATATTCGGCGCAACGATTACAAGTTCGCAAATTTCTATGTTATTGATCGCGCTATTCTTCCTTGTATTGCTTACCTACATAGTTAACTTTACAAAGATTGGCCTTGCGATGCGTGCAACAAGAGAAAATGCACTGGTTGCGAACCTCATGGGCATAGATGTGCGCAGGATAGTAACTTTCACATTCTTTTTGAGCGGTATGTGTGCAGCGGTTGCGGGCGTACTCGTCTCCGGATACTACGAGATGGTATACAGCACCATGGGTGTTGAGGCCGGCCTGAAAGGATTTTCGGCGGCGGTTCTTGGCGGTATCGGCGTGCTATATGGCTCCGTTGTAGGAGGAGTGGTTGTAGGTGTAGCGGAAGCACTTGCGGTTGCGTTTATAGGCGGAAGTTTCAGAAGTGCAACAGCGTATATTGTTTTGTTCCTTGTTTTGCTGATAAGACCTTCCGGGTTGTTTGGCAAGAACAATGTGGATAAGGTCTAAGGGGGGATATGCTTTGAAAAAAGTTATTGCAAACATACGTGAATTGTACGAAAAAGGCTACCAATTCGTGATGGAGCATAAGAAAATATCTTTCTTGATAACCTGTATCGTGTTGGCACTTATCCCTATATTGATTCAAGACTCATACATAATTCGAGTGATGTGCTTGATAGGAGTATATTCAATACTCGCCATAAGCCTTAATATCGTCACAGGCTATATGGGGCAAACCTCAATGGGACATGCGGCACTGTATTTGATTGGTGGATATTGCAGTGGA
>CAYJPI010000123.1:1051-3449 GCA_964372005.1 uncultured Oscillospiraceae bacterium
CGGGAATTATTGGTGGCGCTATAGGCGGAGCTGTACTTGGTGTGGCTACCATGCGCCTGTCAGGATCGTACATTGCGGTTACCACACTTGCATTCGGCGAGGTAATCGAAGTAATAGTATTGAATTGGAATGATGTTACAAACGGCCCGCTCGGCGTACGTGACATTCCGCGCCCTGAATTGTTTGGGTTTGAATTCACCACATCAAACGGCGGCTTCTTCTACTTGATTGTCGTGTTGCTCTTCGTTGCGATTTTAGTTAGCACGCGCCTGATAAACTCCAAGTTTGGCCGTTCCATTATGGCTATACGCGAAGATGAGCTGGCAGCAAAGCTGATGGGAATACACACCGTTTCCTACAAGATTAAAGCAATTGCAATAGCAGGAGCCTTGGCAGGAATGGCAGGAGCGTACTACGCTTCGCTAAATAGATACATTGATGCAAACTCTTTCAACTTCGATGTTTCGATGACCATTTTGTCCATCGTAATATTTGGCGGACTCGGTTCATTGCCCGGCATGATAGTGGGATCGATCATTCTCATTTCCTTCCCCGAGGTTTTGCGCGCGTTTGCCGACTATCGTTTCGTTGTGTATGGGCTGTTACTTATCTTCATGATGCGCTTTAGGCCGCAAGGCTTATTGGGTGGTTTGAGTAAGCGCCCGTATAGATTGCCCAAAGGGGTTGTTATTCCGGATTTGATGGCGAAAAAAAGGTAGAAGGAGAGGATATACAATGGCACTTTTAGAAGTGAAGAGCATAAGCAAAGTGTTCGGTGGCTTGATAGCCGTTGAAAATGTCGACTTTTCTGCCGAGCAAGGCGAAATTACAAGCATAATCGGCCCAAACGGAGCAGGCAAAACGACAATATTCAACATGCTCACGGGCGTATACAAGGTGAATAACGGAAAAATTGTTTTTGCCGACCGTGAAATACAAAACCGCACGCCAAGAGACATAGTGAAGGCCGGTATTGCGCGCACATTCCAAAATATCCGCTTGTTTGGATCGTTACGTACGATCGAAAACGTGCTAATCGGTGAGCATATTCAAGTGAACTATAACTTCTTTGACTTGATGTTTCGCACGAAGAAGTACAAACAAGAGGAACAAAGGGCAACACAAAGAGCGGTAGACTTGATGCATTCGCTGGGACTTGCGGATCAAATCGATAATTATGCGAAGAATCTCCCATACGGAATGCAACGCAAGCTTGAAATAGCACGCGCCATTGCTACGGGAGCAAAACTACTGATACTTGATGAACCGGCGGCCGGCATGAACCCTCAAGAAACCGAGGAGCTGACAAGCTTTATACTTTCGCTCAAAGAGCAAGGGCAAACAATATTGCTTATAGAGCATGACATGAGTCTTGTTATGAATATATCGGATAAGATTTATGTTATCGACCACGGTAGAAAAATAGCAGAGGGATTGCCCGAAGATATCGCAAAGAACCCTGAAGTTATAAAGGCGTACCTTGGCAGTGGAGGTGTTCAAAATGAAGAATAAAATGCTTGAGGTTCGTGATATTCAAACTTACTATGGGAATATTCATGCCTTAAAAGGCGTAAGCCTTGATGTGTATGAAGGTGAAATCGTTACTCTCATAGGTTCAAATGGCGCAGGAAAGAGCACAACGGTGAGCAGTATTACCGGAAGCGTACCCGCTAAGAGTGGGAGCATTTTATTCTATGGTACCGATATTACCGCAATGAAACCTTCATTAATCACAAAGCTGGGGATAAGCGTTTCTCCCGAAGGGCGAGGCGTATTTGCAGGACTTAGCGTGGAAGAGAACCTACGCATCGGCGCATACACGCGCACGGATAAGGCGGAAATAAAGAACTCTTTCGAGGAAGTGTATGAATTATTCCCGAGATTGAGAGATAGGAAAAAGCAAATGTCGGGCACCCTTTCGGGTGGAGAACAGCAGATGCTTGCAATCGGCCGTGCACTGATGACAAAGCCGAAGCTTTTGCTCCTTGATGAACCGTCGATGGGTCTTGCACCCAACTTGGTTGAGGATATTTTCAGGCTAATTAGTGCCATTAACACCAAAGGTACTACCGTGCTTCTGATCGAACAGAATGCAAATATGGCACTTCAAATTGCAAACCGCGGTTATGTTCTTGAAACAGGGCGAGTAATCCTCACGGATGATGCCAAGGTATTGCAGAAGGATGATAGTGTGCGTAAGGCTTACTTGGGAATGGCATAATCTACGAAAATGTAGAGCCGCCGTAAATGAATAACAAATTTTTGGAGGAATGATTATGAAGAAATTCAAGATTGGTAATGTACTCGAATCGTCACGTATCGCACTTGGTTGCATGAGACTTTGCAGAACAGATGCGGAAAACAGGGCCGCGGTAATTCGCGCCGCATATGAAGAAGG
>CAYJPI010000123.1:3459-7058 GCA_964372005.1 uncultured Oscillospiraceae bacterium
ATGATCATGCCGATGTTTACGGCATAGGCGATTCCGAACAGTTCTTCGGCGACGTAGTTAAGGACATGGGCATCCGTGATTCTATACTCGTGCAAACGAAGTGCGGCCTTATCCGTGGGAACGACAGAACCGCGGCGGTTGACACATCGAAGAAGCACATACTCGAATCCGCTGAAGGAAGCCTTAAGCGCCTCGGCATGGATTATATCGATGTTTACATGCTCCACAGCGCAGATTCGCTGATCGAGCCTGATGAAGTAGGCGAAGCATTTGAGATTCTTCATTCCAGCGGTAAGGTGCGCCACTTTGGTGTAAGCAACTACAGAACACGCGATATCTCCTACTTGCAATCTAACTTGAAGCAAAAGATTATTATCAACCAATTGCAATTGGGCGTAGGCAATACTGACGTGATCGATTCGGCAAACTCGATAAAGCTTACAGCCGAAGCGCATGTTGAAACCAATGGCGGCGTACTCGCATACATGAGAGAGCATGATATGACTGTGCAGGCATGGTCTCCCTTGCAGGTTAAATATTATGGCGGAATATTCATGGGTGATAAGGATTATCCGCTACTCAATGAAGAGACAAAGAAGATTGCCGAAAAGTACGGCGTTTCACAAAGCGCAATCGGTATTGCGTGGATATTACGCCATCCCGCGAAAATTCAGCCCTTGCTCGGGTCTATGAATGTGGAGCGCATAGTTGATATGTGCACTGCGGATAAGGTAGAGCTTACTCGCGAGGATTGGTACGGAATATACATTGCTTCTCTCCTTGACGAGGGTAAATTCCAAACCGGAAGCTCTGCAGCACCGCCGAAACGCTAAAGCTTAAACGCGCATTCATTATAGCAGACGGATATATCACTATCAGGGTGACTGGGCTCGCCTATGATATATCCGGCTGCTATATTATAAAGAAGGAGTCACATGGAACACCAAACTCAAATACACGATGCTTTTATCGCTATATTAGAAAAAGAACTCATCCCCGCATTTGGCTGTACCGAGCCGATAGCTATTGCATATGCGGCAGCTAAAGCGCGAGATCTGCTTGGGCACATGCCACAAAAAGCAATTATAAGCTGTAGCGGAAATATCGTTAAAAATGCAATGGGCGTTACCGTTCCCGCAACGGGAGGGCTCAAAGGCATTGAAGCTGCTGCGCTTATCGGAATGCAAGCGGGAGACGCAAGCAAAGAACTAGAAGTGCTTTCAAATGTAACCGATGAGGATAAAGCAGCGGTAAAGCTGATGATTGAAGAGAAGATTGTGCAGGTAAAACTTAGCGAAAGCCCGTACAGGCTTCACATTTGTGTAGAAGTATATTATAATGAAGAAAAAGCTGTTGTAGAAATTGCACAAGCTCACACGCAGATAATTAGAATGGAAAAGAATGGAGAAGAGCTTTTCCGCAAGCAAGTATCCGGATCATTCGGAACGGACGATGACCCGCATTACGCACTTTTATCTTTGCCGGCGATTTGTGATTTTGCAGCGACCGTTGATTTGAAACGAGTGGAAGCATTGCTCAAAAATCAGATCAAATGCAATACTCGTATATCCGATGAAGGGTTGAAAGGAAACTACGGTGCAAGTGTCGGCGCTACTTTGATTGAGACATATGGTGATGGATTTGCGACGCTTGCAAAAGCCATGCCTGCGGCAGGATCCGATGCACGTATGGGAGGATGTGAGCTGCCGGTTGTAATTAACTCAGGTAGTGGCAACCAAGGCATGACCGTATCCTTGCCCGTTATCGCTTGTGCAAAAAGTGTAAACGCAACCGAGGAGCAACTCCTGCGCGCTCTATGCATAAGCAACCTAACGTCGATTTATCAAAAGCGCGACATAGGCAAGCTTTCCGCATATTGCGGAGCTGTGAGTGCGGCAACGGGTGCCGGAGCCGGAATGGCATACTTGATGGGTGCTAATGTAGATGTTATCTCTCAAGTTATCGTAAATACGCTCGGAAATGTGGCAGGGATAATATGTGATGGGGCAAAAGCATCCTGCGCGGCGAAGATTGCATCATGTGTTGATGCGGCAATTATGAGCATACATATGGCGCAAAAAGGCCGTGGGTTCCAAGAAAAAGAAGGATTCATAAAGCCTAAACTTGAGGACACGGTGTCCGGAATTTCCACCATTGCAAGAGAAGGAATGGGAATAACGGACAATGTTATACTCGATGTTATGCTTACATAAACATGCTATGAATGGGCGATGCCTCTAAACAAAGGAGAGTACTGTGGGAGAGATGTCAAATATTAAGACTATTGCAAAGACGGCAGGCGTGAGCATTGCAACGGTATCAAGGGTAATAAATAAGCCGGATGCCGTGAGCGATGCGCTTAAATTGCGTGTACATCAAGCAATAGATGATTTGCAATATAGCGTTAATCCAATAGCAAGCACTTTAAAAAGCGCAAGGCGAAATCAAATTGCCGTTGTGGTGCCGACAATGCGCCAAAACTATTTGACAGATATAATTAAAGGCATAAATGACGTTTGCTACGAAAAAAATGTATTACCCACAATACTTGAAACTGCACGCGATTTTGAAAGGGAAAAGAGCATAATAGCGAATGTTGCAAAACAGTGGGTCGACGGCATAATAATTTTCCCCAGCCGAGATGACAGAACAGGCGAGGCGCTCGAATATGAGCGATCTCTTTGCAATCTTAGAAAGCGTAACCGCAGTATACCCGTCGTAATCGCCGAAGGAGAACATGCCGAGGGGAGCGTTGACACGGTTTGCGCAGATTATGAAAAGGGATTTTTGAGCGCCGCATATCACCTGCTTGAAATTGGAAGAAGGCGAATAGCGTTTTTATGCATGCCGTCTGACTCTCCCATGTATGATGCCGGCGTTAACGGATATTTGAGAGCCCTTAAAGAGTGGGATATACCACATGATCCGTCACTCTTATTCGAGGCGGGATTTACTGTTATGGACGGATATTCTTCATGCAAACGAATGCTTAGCAGTGGGATTGAAATCGATGCATTTATGTGCGCGAATGATCAAATCGCTTCAGGCGCTTTGCAAGCATGCCATGAACTGGGGCTATCTGTACCGAGGCAAATTGCGATTACGGGGTTTGGCGGTATTGCACTATCAATAATTACAACCCCCGCATTAACGAGCGTAGTTATACCGAGGTATGATATCGGCCGTGAAGCAGCTACACTTCTCTTTGATAGAATAGAGGGATATGAAGGCGAAGTGCGCAATTTGGTTTTCGGCTCGCACCTTGCCATACGCACTTCCACCTTGCAAAGTGCCGTTAAGGACATGGATTCGATGTACGCAGAAATGTATACGGATAATAAGGCCGATATACAGTCGTAAGCGGTGCTTGCTTGGTTTGAGGGCGGTTGCATATTTTCACTGGCGCACATGCGCCTACATAATTCGCCATATTGTTCCTTGCCAGCGATACATACCCATGATAGACTGATATAAAATTAAGTGCTTTTGATTGCGTGTGGGATCAAAAGATAATAGGGAATTGTGTGAGAATCACAAACAGCGCCAGCTACTGTATGTACTCGATTTTATTCGTTGACGAAAGTCGGTCATTGGGATTT
>CAYJPI010000124.1:0-5562 GCA_964372005.1 uncultured Oscillospiraceae bacterium
GAAGGTAACCCCCGCGTCTGTAAGCTTTTGCGTTAAGTCGGGGTCATCCCACAATCCGGTTACATGCACGGATGTTGTGCCGTCTTCATTCGTAGCCTCAAATGCAATCTGTGTTTCATCCTTCGATACGGTGGTAACTCTCCCCTCTTCAACCATCACCATAAATTCATTGTAGCCAACTTCTGTAATTCGGTTCGGGTTCAGCAATGGGAAAACAAACGCGTTCATTATCATGGTTACGAGTATCACTATACCAAAGTAATACCATAGCCCTCTTTTGGGTTTTTCGGGTGTGTTGTTATTAGCAGGCATATTTTTGCCCTCGCTTTCTTTATTTTTTATTTATGCAGCGTTTTCAAACTGGCTGTTATATAGGTTCGCGTAGAAGCCTCCCTCGCTCAAAAGCACATCATGGCTTCCACTTTCTATGATGTCGCCATCCTTCAACACGAGTATGACATCAGCGTTCTTGATGGTTGAAAGCCTATGCGCGATAACGAATGATGTTCTTCCTTGCATTAGCCTGTCCATCGCGCTTTGTATTATCGCCTCGGTGCGCGTGTCCACCGAGCTGGTCGCCTCGTCGAGTATGAGCATGTTCGCGTTTTGCAGCATCGCCCTTGCGATGGTGATAAGCTGTTTCTGCCCCTGCGATATATTCGTTGCATCATCCAAAACGGTATCATATCCATTCGGCAAAGTCTGTATATAGTGGTATAGCCCCGTCACTTTGCAAACCTGCTCGAGCTGTTCATGGCTTACATTGCTGTTTGAGTATACGATGTTCTCGCGTATCGTCCCTTCAAATAGCCAACTGTCCTGGAGCACCATGGCAAATTTATCGCGCAAAGACTCGTACGACATATTTGCAATGTCCTCACCGTCGATAAGTATTCTACCGTCGTTTAATTCGTAGAATCGCATCAGCAGGTTTATGAGCGTGGATTTACCTGCGCCGGTCGGGCCTACGATTGCTATCTTTTGGCCGGGCTTTACATCAAGCGAGAAATTCTTAATTATGGTTTTGCCTTCTACATAGCCAAAGCGCACCGAATCAAATGTTACTTGCCCTTTTGATTGCGACGGTTGCACTTCTTCCTCCGCATCCTCAACTTCGGTTTCTTCTAAG
This sequence comes from uncultured Oscillospiraceae bacterium, assembly GCA_964372005.1. GTDB lineage: Bacteria > Bacillota > Clostridia > Christensenellales > CAG-138 > CAYPKG01. Next base: position 1,130 of record CAYJPI010000124.1, read on the forward strand.
AACTCAAACACGCGCTCGCTCGCCGCCGCCGCACTTTGGAATGTGGTTGCCGCCTGTGCAAGCTGGGAAAGCGGTTGTGTGAACAGCCTAACATACATGATGAATGCTACGATTACGCCAAAGCTTATCTGCCCTCCAATAACGAGCATCGCGCCCACTATGCAAACCACCACATACCCGAAATTGCCTATGAAGTGCATAAGCGGTTGCATAAGCCCCGAAAGGAACTGGCTCATCCACTCCGCGCCGTAAAGCTTGGCGTTCATTTCATCGAATGCGCCGATGGCTTCTTTTTCGCCATTGTATGCCTTTACTATATTCTGGCCCGAGTATGTCTCTTCGATATGCCCGTTGAGTTTTCCCAGTACAGTCTGCTTTCGGTTAAAGTACCCCTGTGACCTTTTAATGATGCATATCATCAACCCAAAGCCTATCATGGTTGCAAGTATGGCGGCCACCGCCATCGTAGCATTGGTGACGAACATCATAATCGCGGTACCTATAACCATCACTACCGAGGAGATGAGCGATGTAATGCTCTGGCTCAATGTGGTTCCAATCAAGTCCACATCATTCGTAGCTCGCGACATTATGTTGCCTGTGCTCGTAGTGTCATAGTAGTTTAGGGGGATTTTGTTGATCTTTTTTGAGATATCCTTGCGAAGCGAATGCGTTATATTCTGCGATACCTTCGCCATGATAACACCCTGTGAGGATGTAAAGGCGAAGCTTAGCGCATAGAAGCATACAAGCATTATCCCTATGCCGACTATGAATGAATAATCCATCTCGCCCCCTATACCGGCCGTTATCGCATCCGTGATATCCGATAAGAACGAAGGGCTAATTACGCTTAGTATCGTACCGAGCACCGCAAGGCATAGCGCGGCGATAAAGAGTGGCAGGTGTATTTTGCTGTAGACCACGAGCTTTTTTAGGGATTTGCTCTTTGAGCCCTTTATGCTTTCATCGCCTGTAGCGGAATTGTTCGTCATCTTACTACCCAGCATTTTTCATTTCCTCCTCCGACAATTGTGATTGAGCGATTTGCTTGTACACATCGCAAGTATCCAAAAGTTGTTTATGCGTTCCTTGCCCCACAATTTCTCCCTTATCAAGCACGATTATCTTATCCGCGTTCATTATAGTGCCTACGCGTTGTGCGACAATTAGGGTTGTAACCGCTGAGAAATGGCGCTTGAGCTTGCCTCTTAACGTTCTGTCTGTTTGGTAATCGAGTGCGCAGAACGAATCATCGAATATGTATATCTCGGGGCGTTTGTATATCGCTCGCGCAATTGAAAGCCTTTGTTTTTGCCCGCCCGATACATTGGCACCGCCCTGCGATATCATGGCGTCGTAGCCCTCATCCATCTTGCTTATGAACTCATACGCCATTGCGATTTCCGATGATTCCACCACCAAGCTATGGTCGGTTTGCTTCGTATCACCATAGGCGATATTGCTTGATACCGATCCTTGGAAGAGCACCGCCTTTTGTGATACATATCCAAGCTTATCGCAAAGATCTTCCTTGGTGAATTGCTTGATGTTCATGTTATCAACGTAAATTTCACCCTCGGTGGGATCGTAGAATCTCGGAATAAGGTCAACGAGCGTACTCTTGCCGCTACCCGTCGAGCCGATAAAGGCTACCGTTTCACCCTTTTTGGCCGAGAAATTGATGTTCTTCAATGTGTACTCCTGCGCCCCGGGGTATTTAAAGCACACGTTTTCGAAGCGGATCGTCCCTTTTTCAAATGTATCGTCACCGGTTTTATCGCCGTACACGATCTTGCTCTTAGTTTCAAACATTTCGTTTAAGCGCTTTGCCGATACTGCCGCCCTCGGGAGTATTATGGATGATATCGCTATTAGGAAGAATGCCGCAATTACCTGCACCGCATAGGATGAGAATACTATCATCTCCGCGAATATCGCGAGCCTGTCACTCATCCCTGCATTGCCGATGGCGAATGCGCCTATTAAGTATATAGCGAGCGACAGCCCCATCATAATCAGCGTCATCGCAGGTTGAAGGAAAGAGAATGTAGTTGTAACCACGAGGTTTTCATCCCTGAGTGTATCATTGATGCCTTTGAATTTCTTCTCCTGATAGGATTGAGCATTGTACGCCCTTACCGCACGTACGCCGGTTATGCTTTCGCGGGAAACTCGGTTTACATCATCGGTGAGTTTTTGAACTTTGCTAAAGCGCGGCAATGCTATCGCGAGGAAGATGGCGAATACGGTAATCATACAAAGCACCGCTATCCCCGTAGCGAGCGACCATGAGAAGCTCTTACCCATTATCTTTGATATCGCCCAAACTGCCATTATAGGTGCCTTAATCGTGGCTTGCAAGCCGAGCGTTACAAAGGTTTGAATCTGGGTGATGTCATTCGTTGAACGGGTGATGAGGCTAGGTATCGAGAACTTGCCTATCTCCTCTTTGGAGAATGAAATGGTTTTGGTGTACGCTTTCTTTCTTAGCGTCATACCGAGGTTCGCCGCTATGCGTGCCACGAAAAATCCGACGATTACTGCGCAAAGCAAGCTTCCCATCGCAACTAAGAGCATCATTAGCCCCACCGAAATCACATCTCCCATTTCACTGCCGGGTGTTTGCACCAGCGTGGTAATCTCGTTCATGTAGTCGGGCAGAAGAAGGTCGAGCCATACTCCCGCCACTATGAATGCGAGTGAGAGCAGTACAAACAGCCAATCCTTCTTCGTTAAGTGCTTGAGTATTTTAATCATTCGCTTGTCCTCCATTTATCTTATAAAATTATTTTAATTTTCCAATCTCAACCGATTCTAAACGCAAGCTCAACTTAACCTCAAGTTTTGAAAATCTTTGTTGAGGTTAGGTTGAGAATATGCGATTATAGTATTATTAGATGGATAACCATGAAATAATAAATGTGAGGTGCCCTATTATGTTTAAGATACTCGTTGTTGAAGATGATGCCGATTTGCGGGGGATGTTCTTGGCTGTGCTCAACCAAAAAGGATATAGCGCAATAGGCGCGCACGACGGGGAGCACGCGCTCGAGATTATTGAAGATTCGCATGTTGATCTCATCATATCCGATGTTATGATGCCAAAGCTCGATGGTTTTGAGCTAACAAAGGCACTACGCGAGAGCGGCTATACCTTCCCTATATTGATGATCACCGCAAAGGAAAAAGCCACCGATAAATACGAGGGCTTTCGTATGGGCGTGGATGACTACATGGTAAAACCAGTTGATGTTAATGAGATGGTATTTCGCGTTGAGGCGCTACTTCGCCGCTCGCAAAGCATAGAATCGCGCAAGGCAACCATAGGCAGTACCGTTTTTGATTGTGACACTCTCACCGTTACATCGGGCGATGACGATATCATCCTGCCTCAAAAGGAATTCCTACTTATATATAAACTCATCACATCACCAAAGCGCATATTCACGCGCATCCAACTGATGGATGAAATATGGGGGCCCGGCAGTGAGTCGGACACGCACACGCTCGATGTACACGTAAGCCGCCTGCGCGAAAAATTCCGCCACAATGAAGATTTTGAAATAGTTACGGTTCGCGGCCTCGGTTATAAGGCGGTAAGAAAATGAAATTAAATCCATCAAAGCGAAATATGCACATAAAGATGGTAGTTGCGCACACCCTCTTTATGTTTGTACTCCTCGTGGTGTCGGGGGCTGTTACCACTTTGTTTGCAGGTTTGATTCATCGTATGGGATGGTTTTCCAATGTAAACCCCTGGCTCAACTTTGCCGCACTGGCCGCCACCACCGTTTTTTTTGGAACGACTTTAGCGCGCTTCGCCGGCAAGCGTATGCTTAAAAATTTGTTCGAACTGAACCGAGCCGCCAACCAAGTTGCTTCGGGCAATTTTGATGTTCGGCTGGAAGAAAACTCCCGCATGATCGAGATGCGGGAGCTTGTAAAAAGTTTTAATGTTATGTCCGAGGATCTATCGCGCATGGAAATGTTCCGAAGCGACTTTATAGAAAATGTTTCGCACGAGTTCAAAACCCCTATATCGGTTATCGAAGGATATGCCGCACTCTTACAATCGCCCGATTTAAGTGACGAGCAGAAAAGCGCATACATCGAGAAGATAATATCGAACACGCGCAAGCTTTCTGCGCTGACGGGGAACATCCTCCTCCTATCGAAGGTTGAAAATCAAGGCATAACCGCCAAGACGGACACATTCCTTCTCGACGAACAGCTTAGAGAGATTATCCTCCTCTTCGATGAGGAATGGGAGAACAAAAACATCGAGCTTGATGTAAACCTCGCCTCGGCTTCCTATCGCGGAAGCAAGGATTTGCTCGCCCAAGTATGGCAAAACCTCATAGGCAATGCGATTAAGTTCGTGGGGGAAAACGGCTCGGTAAGCGTGAGCCTTGCAAAGGAAAGCGACAATA
>CAYJPI010000124.1:5572-6987 GCA_964372005.1 uncultured Oscillospiraceae bacterium
TCGAGGATGATGGCATCGGCATGAGCGATGAGGTGTCGCGGCGAATCTTCGAGAAATTCTATCAGGCCGATCCATCGCGTGCATCAAAGGGAAACGGGCTTGGGCTTTCGCTTGCAAAGCGCATCGTCACCATGCATGGCGGAGAAATAGAAGTAAAAAGCGCCGAGGGGAAGGGCAGTCGCTTCCGCGTTCAATTGCCGATACAGCCCACCACCCCTTCGGTTTAAGCATTATACATTGAATCTAAACAGTACGATATCGCCGTCCTGCACCACATACTCCTTGCCTTCCGAGCGGATGAGCCCTTTTTCCTTGCAAGCGGCCATGCTCTTTTGCTCCATAAGCGCATCATATGCCACAACCTCCGCACGGATGAAGCCGCGCTCGAAGTCGGTGTGGATTTTGCCTGCCGCCTGCGGAGCTTTCGTGCCGCGCTCGATGGTCCAAGCGCGAACTTCCTTGGGGCCTGCGGTAAGATAACTTATCAGCCCAAGTAGGCGATAGCATGCACCCACCAATAGGTCGAGTCCACTTTCACCTATGCCGAGTTCCTCGAGGAAAGCTTCCTTCTCCTCAGGATCGAGCGAGCAAAGCTCCTCTTCAACCTGCGCGGAAATAACTACCGACTCGGCATTTTCCTTTTGTGCCGCCTCGCGCAATGTAAGAACATGCGGTAATGTATCACGCTCGGAAATTTCATCCTCGCGTATGTTCGCTACATATATCACCGGCTTTGTTGTAAGAAGGAACATCGCGTGGGCGCATTCCGCCTCGGCTTCATCCATCTCCATGGTGCGAACGGGCAAGCCTTTTTCAAGATGTGCGAGCATCTTTTGGCATAACTCAGCCTCAAAGAGCTGTTTCTTATCGCCGCCCTTTGCAAGCTTTTTAGCCTTGTCCATCCTTTTTTCTGCGGTCTCCATGTCGGCAAGCACAAGCTCTAAGTTGATGGTTTCCATATCGCGCACCGCATCAACGCTTCCATCTACATGCACGATGTTCTCATCTTCAAAGCAGCGCACAACATGAACTATCGCATCCACCTCGCGAATATGCGAAAGGAACTTGTTACCCAAGCCTTCGCCGCGCGATGCACCCTTAACGAGCCCTGCAATATCCACAAATTCGATTGTGGTAGGCGTGAGCTTTTCGGGATTGTGCATCTCGGCCAAAACATCAAGCCTTTTATCGGGCACGGCAACCATGCCCACATTCGGTTCTATAGTACAAAAGGGGTAGTTGGCGGCCTGCGCCCCCGCCTTCGTAATAGCATTGAACAATGTGCTTTTACCCACATTCGGTAATCCCACAACACCAAGTTTCATCGTTAATCTCTCCTAAAAAAATTCTTTGAGTCATTATATCACATGTTTCGTTAAAAGGAAAAGTAGTATTGTTATAATACGGAGGTGTTA
>CAYJPI010000125.1:0-6986 GCA_964372005.1 uncultured Oscillospiraceae bacterium
AGTTTACCGATGCTATGAGCGAAGTCGATTGTTATGAGAGAGAAGAAGCATTCGTGTCGGGATTCCGAATCGGGGCGCAACTTATGCTCGCGGTGCTGTCAGATGGCGAATCGAACTTGAGACCTTTATCGTAGTTATCATCGCAACACGAGAACGGACGCACAATGCGCCCGTCTCTCTTTCGGTGGTTTTTCAGTTGCCCGCCCATCTCCATCGTGTTGGGGAATCTAACCGGAGAACCTTCAGGGAATCTTCTTGCAAGCATCGCGTCAGCATATGCACGGCGCAGTTTTCGGGAGAACCCGAGCCCCTTTTGAACGTCGCTTCGGCGAAGGTAATACTGAGATAGTATAGTAAAACACCGTGTGCGCTAGGCATACCCGGGGGCAGGCAGAGCATAGCGGTATTGCATATGCACGATAATAAACAAAATAAACAAATTATAAGATTGAAAAGCTTTTGCATGAACTAATTTGTGTTGATCATTTTCAGTCGCGAAAATTACACAGTCACATTTATTTATGCTTTTACGCTAATTATTTGCGTTTCTCGCTTCCGGCAAGATTCTTTGGGAGTTTATAGCGGCTACAATAGGAAATAAAAAGAAATATAATTTTTTGTATTGACAAGAAAGCAATACGTGTTATAATCTTATTATCGTAACCGATTACGATGATGATTTCGGAACTTGAAACACATGACTTGCATAATACTAGGGAGGTTCCATTTGTTTAATCCAATAATAGCTATAGGATTCGGCTCTTGTGACAGTATATAAGCGATATTTCGGCATGAAAGTGACGTTTTCAGATTGATGTTTGAATGAACGGAAATGATTGTATCCCAGAGATTAGAAGGCGTTTATAGGAAATGAAATCTGTAAATTAGCGAATTTCGACGTAACTAACTGTGTGTTAATTTCGGCACCGATTACGGAAACGTACTTTGAACTATTACAATAAGAATTCAAAAGGCAAAAAGCATATAACGTAAGATAAATAATGAGATAACATAAGAGGCGGTGCTATGCTTAATAAGAACAACAATTTAACCATAAAGGATATTGCTAAGCTTGCGGGAGTTTCAACAGCTACTGTTTCAAGAGCAATGAACGGCAAATTTGATGTTAACAAGGCGACCAGAAAGCGTATTGAACAAATCTGCAGTGATTATGGCTATAGGCCAAGCCCCATTGCAAGGGGGCTATCTTTAAAGCAATCGTTTACCATTGCAGTTGTAATTCCGGACATAGGAAACCTCTTTTATCCTGAGGTGATTCGGGGAATAGAGGAGGTAATGGACGAACACGGCTATTCCATCATCTATATTAATACGGATTTTAAACCCAATAAAGAGCAGGAAGCGCTGCGCAGGTTGAGAGATGGGGAGATAGACAAGGCTATAATGAGTCTCAGTAACCACAGCGTGGATGAATGTAGGGCGTTGGTAAATATGGGGCATCCTATAGTTCTTGTTGGCAATGAGCTTGAAAATGTTGAATGTGTTTCTGTGTCTTGCAATAATTTTGCATCGGCTTATACCGCTACGGAATACCTAATAAAAATGGGGCATACCAAGATCGCACATATGTGCGGTAGCCGCGATAGTAAAACAGGTGTTTTAAGACTGCAAGGCTACACAGAGGCATTGAATAATTACGGAATACCGGTAAATCCCGATTGGTTGATAGCCACACAATACTTCGAGGAAGATGCCTATAACAGCATGAGGAAATTGCTTCTAGGTGAAAATATTCCAACCGCGATATTTGCGGCAAACGATATTATGGCCGTTGGTTGCTACAATGCCATATATGAAGCCGGATTAAGGATACCGGATGATATTTCCGTAGTAGGACATGACGATATAAAGATTGCCTCCCTCATATACCCCCCTTTGACAACCATGCAACAGCAGAAAAGGGAAATTGGAAGGATGGCGGCACGCAAGCTTTTACTGCTTGAAGACAACACGAATGTTCGAGATATAAACATACTCCCAACTACACTTGTGGAGCGAAAATCCGTAAAAAAAATATGAGGAAAAGGTGGTAATTTCATGTATTCTATTTGGCTATTAGAGTATGCGCGTGTGCATAATCAACATGTGGGAAGCGTACTTGCAGGCAGGCATAATGCGGGCTTTCGCGAGTTGTCTTTCAGTTATGTTGTTATAAAGGGCAATGGCAGAACGATTATGGTAGACATAGGTACCGATGGTACCGACGAAACAACAATAAAGCTACATGAACGAGACGATGTGCATAATTGGCACAGCCCCGAGGATGTACTCAAAAAAATAGGAATAACTCCTGATGATGTTGACACCGTGTTCATCACACATGCACATTATGACCATATGGATACGATGCATCTTTTCAAAAATGCTACGTTCTATTTGCAGGAAAAGGAATTGCTGGGCTGGGTGTGGGCGATGACGCGCAGAAAAAAATTCCGTGCACCTCATCTTGCATTAAAATCGAAAAATATTTATGATGCACTACATTTGTGTGAAGAAGAACGAATGATCCTTATTGACGGTGAGCAAAAGGATGTTGTTCCAGGGATACATGTGTATCCTGCATATGATGGGCATTCGTTTGCTTCGCAGATTGTACTGGTAGAAACCGGTGGCAACAAATGGGCTTGCATGGGTGATTTAGCATATCAGCGTGAAAACATTACAGGAACAGATAATGATGGTGTGTATGTTCCCGTTGGAATAGCCGTTGGATCTGCATACAATATCACGAAAACAATGGACGAGGCACTTACGCTAGTTGGTGGAGATATCAACAAACTTATTCTTGGCCATGAAACCGATAACTGGAGTATATATCCGGCTCAAAAGGGAGAAGATGGGCTTTGGATGGCAGAGCTTGCCCTTGCAGACGGAGAAAAAAGCAAAATTACCAAATAACAATTTGAGTGTTATGCTCAATTAAATTAACAGGAGGATAAAATTATGAAGAAACTTGTTTCACTGTTCTTAAGCACAATTCTTGCAACTAGCCTTATTGCAGGTTGCTCGTTGCCGGAGGAAGCCCCGGCCGACACTTCTGCCCCTGCCCAAAACGACGAGGCTCCCTCAGGCGGTGAAGAGGCAGCAGATGATGGAGCAAAGAATATATCCATCGCATCGATTTCGCCTTCAGAAGCGAATAATGCCCGTTTTATTCAAGGCGTTAAAGACGCTGCAGCGGAACGAGGATGGACGGTTGACGTGACTGATTGCCACGGCAGTGCCGATGAGGCGAATGCGGCGTTCCAAAACTTTGTATCAAAGGGTACGGATTATATTATCGATATGGTGTTCCCCACAACATCTCTGGCATCGGGATTAAAGGCCGCTGCTGATGCCAATATCCCCGTAGCAACATGGGGCGGTGGAATGGACGAGAATGTAGCCGTTACAAACGGTAGCGGTGGACCTCACGCTATCCCGATTGTAAAGCAAATGGCTGAGGATATGGGCGGAGAAGGTGAGATCCTCGCACTTACATATCGCACCGGTCAGGTTGCAAGAGAGCGTGAAGAGGAAATGGATAAAATACTTGCGGACTACCCCGGAATAACGGTAACAAAGAACGAAGTGCGTATCCCGGGATATTTGCAAGATGGTGCATCTTATGCGAATGCATGGTTGGCGGCAAGACCTGCAGGTGAAGGCAACTACGCAATTTGGGGCTCGTGGGATGATCCTGCTCTCGGTGCTATTTCCTCGCTTAAGCAGATGGGCAGAGACGATGTGAAAGTTTACGGGCAAAACGGCAATGCTGATGCCATCTTATCCGTACAAGATGGCTGGATGACCGCTACCGCTTGGCAGGATAGTTATACAGAAGGTATCGGCCTTGTTGAGGCATTCGAAGATATCCTCGAGCAGGGTGATGCATGGGAACCGAAGGCAGTTGAGATAGAGCCGGTTATTATCACTGCAGATACGGTAGCAGATTTTATTGCAACATACCCCGAGGCTGTTGAAAACGTAGCAGGCTAATTTAGAAACGATTTGCCTTGCATAACGCCAAAGAGCGATATGCAAGGCAAATAGCAAGGATATGAATTATGGAAAACAAACAAGCTATTGTTTCTGTGAGAAATGTAACAAAATCATTTGCCGGAGTAAAGGCTCTAAATAAAGTTAGTATAGATCTTTTGCCCGGAAAAGTGCATGGCCTGATGGGGGCAAACGGCGCAGGAAAATCAACACTAATAAAGGTGTTAGCCGGTGTGCACATGCCAAATGATGGTGAGGTTTATGTTCTTGGCAGTAAGGTGAACATAAACAATCCTCAAGAATCTGCCTCCCTTGGGTTAACATTCATACACCAAGAATTAAGCTTGGTAGAAAACTTCAATGTAACGCAAAATATAACACTTGGGTTGAAAAAAGAAAATAAGCTTGGCTTTATAGATTGGAAAGCTACAAATGCTAAGCTAAAGAATGTGATTGAAAAAATCGGTTTTAATAAACCTTTGCATACACTCGTGCGGGATTTGAGTGTTGCCGATAAGTGGCTTGTCTCCATTGCGCGAGCTTTGTTCCAGGATACTAAATTGATTGCGATGGATGAACCTACCGCATCCTTGTCTCAAAGCGAAGTAGAGATGCTGTTTTCTGTTATACATGATTTAACAGCCGAAGGTGTTGGCGTTGTGTATGTTTCGCATCGATTAGATGAAGTAATGGAAATATGCGATGAAGTGACCGTGTTTAAAGATGGAGTTAAAGTGATGTACAAAAGCACATCCGAATTAACAAAAGAAGAGCTTATAACCTCTATCGCGGGTGGTAAGGTTGAGGCAATACAAGCTAATACTGCACTTATAAGCGGCGAAGTGATAATGGAAGCTAAGAGAGTTTCGGACGGTAGCAAAGTTCGAGACGTGAGCTTTACATTACACAAAGGGGAGGTTCTGGGCATTACCGGCCTGGTAGGCGCAGGAAGAACCGAACTTACAAAGATACTTTTTGGCTCAAGTAAATGTACAAAGGGTTCTATGAGCCTTTACAGCAAACAGTATTCGCCTAAAAACCCCGAGGATGCTGTGAAAAACGGAATAGTTATAGTGCCGGAAGAACGCAGAAGTGAAGGGCTTATAACCAATAAGTCAGTAGGTTTTAATCTAAATTTACCTAATTTATATTTAACCAAAACTCATGGCCGTTTCTCGTTGCTTAGCCAAAAAAAAGCGGATGATATTTCGCGCGATATTATCGATAAGCTGTTGATAAAAACTACAGGCCCCGATCAACAGGTGCTGAGCTTATCCGGAGGAAATCAGCAGAAGGTTGTTATAGGAAAGTGGCTTAAACGCAATCCCAAGATTGTGATAATGGATGAGCCGACCCGCGGAGTTGATGTTGGGGCACGTGCCGAAATCTACAAGCTTATTCGAAAGATGGCAAACGATGGCGTAAGTTTTATTATTGTAAGCTCCGATATAGATGAACTCCCCGGGCTGTGTGATAGAACAATCGTTATGGCAAATGGCCTCGTTACAGGGGAACTCGTAGGTGATCAAATCGTAAAGGAATCAATGTTGCGCCTTAGCTACGTGCAAGGCTAACGAAAGAAGAGGTGTAATATGAGCAAAAACACACAAAACACTGCTACGCTCAGTGAGGCTTCCAAAAGTATGGATGCAAACAATAAGCGTAAGGCATTTAATTTCATTGCAAAATATGGGACTTTGCTTGGGTTAGCAATTATGATTGCGTTTTTCGGCATCATGAGACCTACCGCATTTTTAACGATAGGCAATTTCTTAAACATCCTTAATCAGGGTTCATTGGCCGCAATAATTGCCGGTGGTCTTACTGCCGTAGTTGTTGTTGGGGATTTTGATATGAGTTTTGCATATATTGCAAGTTTTGCAGGAGTCTTGGTAACCGGGTTTATGGTTATACAGGGTCTGCCTATTATCGTTGCAATCATACTTACTCTACTCATTTGTATGCTACTTGGAATGTGCAATGGGTTGATCATAACAAAGCTAAAGGTAAGCTCTGTTATCGCAACCATAGGTACGGGCGGAATAATTGTGGGACTAAACTACGCTTACTCTAACGGCGCACCGATAGCCACAGGCGTACCGAAGGAATTTTTGAATATGACGCTTCTTCGTATGTTCGGCATTATTCCCATGAACATAATATATATGCTCGTGATTCTTGCCGTGTTATGGGTAATTCTAAACAAGACGGAGTTAGGTCAGCGCATTCAGGCTGTAGGTGGGAACGTGCAGGCGGCCGCACTTGCCGGTATCAATGTTAACCGCACAAAAACGATAGCTTTTATGATTTGTTCCGTATGTGCCGGTGTTACGGGGATATTGCTTGCATCGGTAATAGGAAGCGGAACCACAAATGCCGGTGATTCATACATGATGAATGCATTTGCCGCAGTTTTCCTAGGTTCAGCCACCCTGAAGGACGGAGATTTCCATATTATCGGAACATTCGTAGGTGTATTTATAATCAATATTGGGTTCAATGGCTTGGCGATATTTGGAGTTCCGACTTTCTTCCAATATATTTTCCAGGGTGTAATACTTGTTGGCGCGGTGGCTCTCTCAACCGTAGCACGTTTGTATTCTAAGAAATAAAAGAGGTTAAGAATGTAGCCTCTATTGGATCAATTCGCTGATAGATTACAAGATTATGCTAAGCATCAACCACATACTTAAACTTTAACAGCTATACGATTGCAAAGCTTTCGTATGGCTGTTTAGCTTTAAAGTGTGGAAGAAGAAAATAGGTGGAAGTTTACATCTGATTTGCATACTTATTCCAAGCCTCCATCGACCCATGCTCCCTCCTTTTCGACAGATGAGTATATATCCGCATAGTAGTCTGCACATCCGAATGCCCGAGATACTTCTGCGCGGTGAGCATATCGACTCCGGCATCGTAGAGCATCGTGGCATAGGTGTGCCTTAGCTGATGTGCAGTGAAGTTCTCAATTGCCCATATTTTCGGAT
>CAYJPI010000126.1:0-1185 GCA_964372005.1 uncultured Oscillospiraceae bacterium
TTGTGCGATAGCCCTTTTGGCCACAGCGAAGTAATCAACTACCCCCGATAATGCCATCGACAGCTTAGCATCTGCATATTTTAGATCGGGGAGATAAATATCGATGAGGCCGTCAAGCATATGAAGTGTTTCGGTGCGTTCATATGCATTTGTATTGTAAACGATGGGTATACTTAGCCCTTGTAACCTTGCCCTTTCAATTGCAGGTATAATTGTTAATACATGGGGCGATGGCGTAACGAGGTTTATATTGTGTGCGCCCATACTTTCAAGCTCAAAAAAAAGATCGCAAAGCGCCCCCGCATCATGGGGGACACCTTGCGTTTTTGTACTAATATCGTGATTTTGGCAAAACAAACAACCAAGATTACAACCGGAAAAGAAAACCGTGCCCGAACCGCATGTACCACTTATGAATGGCTCTTCGAAGTGGTGTAGCATCCGCCTTGCTACGAGTGGCGTGTCGGAAGCATGGCATAAACCGAGACTATTAGACCTGTCTATGCCGCAAAGGCGGGGGCATAGCGTGCAAGGGTTATGCATTGTGTCCAAGCATTGCCGCACCGATGATGCCTGCATCATTGCCGAGCTTCGCAGGGACTATCTCGCCATATTCTTTAAAGAAGCACTTGCGCTTAACACCTTCGCGAATGGGATCGAACAGGAAATCACCGGCATGGCTTACGCCACCGCCGATGGCGATTACCTCGGGATCAAGCAAAACGATTATTGAGCATATCGCGCTTGAAAGCTTCTCCACGTAGCGTGAGAATATGTCGAGTGCTACGGTGTCGCCTGCCTTCGCACAGTCAAGTACGAGCTTAGCGGTGACACAGCGCATGTCGCCCTTGGCCTCGGTTGAAATGAGGCAGGTATGATAATCGACAACCGCACGTCGTCCCTGCTGGGTTAACCAAGTTGCTGTACAATTAGCCTCGATGCAACCGCGCACACCGCATGTGCATAGGTCTCCGCCGTCGGTGAGCAGCATGTGCCCAAGCTCTATGCCATGTCCCATGCCCCCGTTGAACATTTTGCCGCCGAGGATAACACCACCGCCGATGCCGGTGCCAAGGGTAATGAGCACAGCCGTTTTTTTACCGATAAATGCACCCGCGTGTAGCTCGGCAAGTGCAGCGGCATTCGCATCATTTGCAAGATAAACGGGAACTTTGCCGCCAAGCG
>CAYJPI010000126.1:1195-6984 GCA_964372005.1 uncultured Oscillospiraceae bacterium
GGGATATCGTGCAATTGAAGATTATAGGCGTTTACCACGCGCTCGCATTCCGGGTCAATGCTTCCGGGCACAGCTATACCTACCGCATTCAAGCTGCTAAGTTCAATCTTGGCCTCCGCAACCAGCTCATCCGATAACGATGATATGAGCGCGCTCAGATGTACCGCCGAACTTCCGGTGGGGAAGGGTACACTGCGGCGTGCGATGATATTCTTATCATCATCAACCAACCCAACGGCGATATTCGTTCCTCCTATATCAAAACCGATTTGCATTCTTACACTCCTATCTGTTTTCAAGCTCCGCCGTCCAACGACGGTCGAACTCCAACGCTGCATTATATCCAAGCTTCTTAAGCCTGTAGTTTCTCGCCGCCACCTCAACGATAATGGCCAAATTACGGCCGGGGCGAACGGGCATTATGAGTTTGGGGATTTTAACATTCATGATTTCCACATACTCTTCATCAAGCCCCAAACGATCATAGGTTTTTCCATCCTCCCACATTTCCATCTCCATAACGAGATCGATGGACTTTTCGGGGATGACAGCGCCGACGCCATACATATAGCGCACATCGATAATCCCTATGCCGCGTATCTCCATTAAATGCTTGGTTAATTCGGGCGCGGTACCCGAAAGGCGCGTTTCTGCCACACGGCGTATCTCGATTACATCATCCGCGACGAGCATGTGACCGCGCTTGATCATTTCCAGTGCTGTTTCACTCTTACCCATGCCACTCTCGCCGGAAAGCATAACGCCTACGCCATAAACATCGAGAAGAACTCCATGCCTCGTGATGGTGGGGGCGAGCAAACGGTCAAGATGGTTGGTTATGGCGTTGCCTATCTTGGTAGTGAACTTATCACTCGAAAATACGGGGATATCATGCTTTTTTAGCGCGGAAAGAAGAGTAGGCAAAGGCTGAAAACCGCGCGCAAATATCATACAAGGGATGTCGGGGTTGGAGCAGTAATCCTCCATGCGCTGTTTAAGCGTTTCCTCATCGAGTTGTAAGAGATAGTGCAATTCCGCATTACCCACAAGCTGTACCCTGTGCGAAGCGAAATGGCCGAAGAAGCCTGTAAATTGAAGCCCGGGGCGGTTAATGTTGCTGTCCGTAATGGGGATTGTACCGCGGCCTTTTTCGAGTATTGTCAAAGAGAGTGCTTTTGCAAAAGCTTCGACGGATGTACTGGTCTTTGTCATATGAATATCCTCCGTTATAAAATGTATTTTTCAATCAAGGTGGCAACGCCATTATCATCGGCGCTTGGGATAATTATATCAGCGGCGGCCTTTACGATAGGATTACCGTTTTCAACGCATGCGCCAAGCCCGGCTTCAATTATCATTTGCAGGTCGAGCGTGTTGTCGCCTGCGGCAACGGTTGCCTCGCGTGGGATATTCATAAGCTCCGCAACCCTAAGTAATGCACTTCCCTTGTTATGTCCCTTTGAGTTTAACTCGATGAAACCGGGTTTGCTCATTGATACATGCAATTGATCCTCGAATTTCTTTGCAAAAAGCTGCATG
Organism: uncultured Oscillospiraceae bacterium; assembly: GCA_964372005.1. Taxonomy (GTDB): domain Bacteria; phylum Bacillota; class Clostridia; order Christensenellales; family CAG-138; genus CAYPKG01. Next base: position 2,735 of record CAYJPI010000126.1, read on the forward strand.
TATTCCTCATGCCTATCGGGGTTTACATAGATGAGCACCTTCGGAACGTTATCCCATGTTCTTTCAAAAAACTTTTCATCGGTTCGAAAGGGGAGTGACATGTGGCTCGTGTAGTAATCGGTAAATTCATTTGCCGCGTAAGCCACAACATCGTTTTCTTGGTAGATATGCGCATGTACGCCGCATTCGCGTGCAAAGTACAAAGCTTGCGTGATAAGTGCGCTATCTATCTTTTCGACGAAAATGGTTTCATCCGTCCTCGTATCAACGCACATCGAACCGCCGAACACTACAATCGGCCCCTGTATGCCGAGTGTTTTAGCGAGTGGTTTAACGCCCAAATAAGGTCTACCCGTGGAAACGGTTACGAATACGCCTGCCGCCCTTGCACGCTCTATTGCATCGAGGTTCACCTGCGATACGGTCTTTGATGAAGAGATGAGTGTATCATCAACATCGAGAAACAGCGCTTTATACTTCATATCTTTCTCCTATCTTATACTTGAAAGGCGTGTTTTACGCTCTTCAAGATATCCCATAAATTTTTCGATTGATGTATTGATAACAAGCTCCTCCGGGAAGTCCACCGATGAAAGTAGAGCTTTGCAGTTTTCTACCTTGCCTATAGCGGTTGCGATATGTGCATCGCTCGATAAAGATACGCGCACATCATGTTTTTTACAATACTTCAAAAATTCGAGGCAGTTTTCTTTGGAGCCTTTGCGAACATTAAAGGAGTGGTTGTTCACCTCTATAAGTTTGTTATGCTTCTTTGCACAACGAACCACCGCTTCAACATCAACGGGGAAGGTGGGGTTACCGGGATGACCCAGCATGTCAACATATGGATCTTCGAGGGCGAGCATGGCCGGGTCGGTGTAGATTGTTTCGTTTTGCGCATGTGTATAGCATACATCGTGGAAACTCGCAATACAAAAATCAAGGAAGCGCATATATTTGCGTTCAAGCCCCATATCCGCATTTTTGTTCAACACATCAACTTCCATTCCGTAGAATATGCGTACACCGTCTATTTCCTTGGGTAAAGATGGAAACATGGTGGGGATGAAGAATACCGGCCCTCCCGGCATGGTGGGGGAATGGTCGGTTAAAACAAAAGCATCGAGATTATGCCGCTTTGCATATGTGCACAGCTCTAAAACGGTTGAAAACGCATGTCCGCTTGCTACGGAATGCGTGTGAGCATCAACTGAGATATCGTACATTATTTTCCTCTTTTCTGCGCCATTGCGCGCAATTATACTCCACCTTCTATTGTAAATAAAATAACGAGAAAAAGAAAGCGGGAAGAAGAAAAAAATGCAAAAAAACGCAATATACAAGCTTGGTGCATATTGCGCTTTGATAAAGAAATTATTAGGGTATTACATATTGAGGATCAGCCACCACATGCAATCCCTCGGATGGGCGAGCAGCCGTTTGATAATTTGGCAAAGACTCATAGAATGCGGAAGGTAGAGCACCTGCGGATACATTGGCTTTTGATATCCCATAACGGATGCAAAGCTCGTACATTGCTTGATTCAAAACTGCCGCCGCATTATCCACCTCATCAAAATGCAAAGGTAAAAACGGCTCAGCGCCTTCGGCTACACTTTCGCTGGTGACGGCCGCACTTTGATCCTCGTCTGTGCCCGATTCGGGAGTCGTCGTGTTCGGATCATCATTCGTGATATCGGGGAGTGTACTGCTTTGCGCCTCCGCAAGAGCAGCGGAATTAGCGGCTGCCGTGTACAAAGAATTTATAGCGGCATGTACCTTCTGCACTTCAGGCGGCAAATATCCCGTTGAAACTGCGCTTGATGCGGGCATTGATACCACGCCGAGCAGATATTCCGCTCCCTGCGCGTAGGACAAAGCGTCCTCTGCGGCTTTATCGGCGCGCACATAGTCCAAATCGTATCTTGGGTTAGGCTCTATGGTAATCCCAAAAACCTCCTCAACGAGTGCAACGAGAGAATCGTTTTCAAGTACGTAGAATGATGCATTGTACACATCGTTCACATATGCGCCCTCGAGAGTGTAGCGATTGAGATCCTCCATATCAAGCTCGAGAGCGAACACCGCAAGCGCGGCAATTTGCTCGGAGTTTAGGTTGGTGTGGATATCATCTTCCACCGATGCGTATATTCGGGGGAAATTAACCAGCTGATCCGTCGACTGCAACTGCTCAAACAAAGCGAAGAGCACGCGTTGCTGTCTGTCTGCTCTTCCAATGTCGGAGTTCATGTTATCGCTGTTAGTGCCGGTTATGCCTTTACGATCGCGGCAATAATCGAGCGTTTGCTGGCCATCTAAAAGCTGGTATCCCTCCTCAAGAACGCGCCCGTTAAGCTCGATGCGCATATCCACATCGTAGTAAAGGCCGCCCATCGCATCAACGACATTCTTTAGCCCTATCATATCCACGCCCGCATAATAGTCTATCGGTACTCCGAGCAGTTCCCCCACCGTATTCATCGCATAGGTGAAACCATCACCTTCCGCGCTTCCTCCATGTGCGAATGAAGCGTTGATTTTCCAACGTCCGCTCGTGTTATAGATGGGCGCATACGTATCTCGCGGTATGGATATGAGGGAGACTTCGCTCGTAGCAAAATCCACCGTCATAAGCATCATCACGTCGGAGCGATAGTTGTTCTCCTCATCGCGGTATAGCTCGCTGTCCGCGTCCTCGCGCTCCGGGCTTTGATCCCAGCCGAGTATGAGTATGTTTACCCTATTTTCCATAAACTTCAAATCCGCCTGGCGCTCAAGGAGCTCCTCGGGGGATAATGTGGGCGTCGGCGTAGGCAACGGCGCGTTTGAATCCGTCGAAACGGGGGGAAGTTCCGTTGGAGGCGCTGACACAATGGGCGGCGTGTCGAATGCACTCATCGGGTTAATGAACATCACATATATATATCGCGCCGCAATGGCCAATAAAATTGCGCCGGCGACAATGAGAAACCATCCCAAAACGGAAATTTTACTCTTTTTTGCGGAATCTGTTTTTGATTTCTTTCCCATGCTCCCACCTCACTTTTTATACAAAATCATAATCATAACAACAGTATGCCACATAAATCTATCATCTCCAATAGAAAAAATAAAAATTTAATACATCTTTTCCTTTTCAGACAAAAATACACATTGTTTATTGAATTAACCAATGCTTCTCGTGATAGAAAAAAGCATCTCTACAAATAATATTTACAAAAAGCGTTACGGATGCCTTAAATTTGATTATCTATGTCGTAGTGGGCAAAGAAACATACGATATAGCGTTTGTTTTTATCTGCTCATATTATACCGCTTTTTTTGCCACGATATAATAAAAGAAATTATGGGAGGAAACACGAATGCAAGCAAAATTACTTAAGGACGGACTTTATTGGGTTGGCGTACAGGACCCAAACCTGCGGGTATTTGACATTATCATGTACACCGAGTTTGGCACGACATATAACAGCTATGTCGTAAAGGGAAGTGAGAAGACCGCGCTGTTTGAAACGGCTAAGGCGAAATTCTTCGATCAATATATGGAGACACTCAAGGGAATTGTTGACATTAAAACCGTTGATTACATCATCGTTGACCATACCGAGCCCGATCATGCGGGAAGCATCGAGCGGATACTCGATTTGAACCCGACTGTGAAAATAGTTGGAACTGCATGCGCGATCGGTTTCTTGAAGAACATAGTGAACCGCGATTTCTACAGCATCCCCGTTAAAGAGGGATCGAAATTATCGCTAGGAGATAAGACATTATCGTTCATGCCATTGCCCAACTTGCACTGGCCGGATAGCATGTACACCTATATCGAGGAGGATAAAACGCTATTCACATGCGATTCTTTCGGCTCGCATTATTCGCATGAAGGCGTGCTTCGCAGCCTCGTAACGGATGAAGAAGGTTACATGCGAGCAACCAAGTATTATTTTGATAATATCATCGGACCCTTCAAGCAACCGTACATGACCAATGCGCTCGAAAGGATAAAGGACTTGCCCGTGGATTTCATCTGCACGGGGCATGGGCCTGTTCTCGACAGCCATATCGATGAGTTGAAGGAAATCTACTACAAATGGTGTGAAGTACCCGAGAAGGCAGAAGGGTACACTGTTGTTATACCATATGTGAGCGCATACGGATACACGAAGGAGCTGGCCGAGCGTATCGCGGCCGGTGTTCGCGAAAGCGGAGATGTTACCGTAAAGCTTTACGACATGGTTGAAAGCGATGCA
>CAYJPI010000127.1:0-6900 GCA_964372005.1 uncultured Oscillospiraceae bacterium
CCTTTAATAATCATTTGATAATAAGCGTTAACGGCAAGCATATCAAGACCCGTAGTAAGGCATTGAAGCAACAAGATACCTATGATAGTACCCCAAAGTCTGCCACGTCCGCCGGAAAGGCTTGTTCCACCGATTACCACCATTGCAATCGCATTTGTCTCGTATCCGTCACCCGTTGATGTAACTCCCGATGTAACACGTGCGCTGGTTATAATTCCCGCCAGTGCAGCAAGTATTGCAGAGATAACGTATACCGAGGCAATGATGAGTTTGGTATTAATACCGGAAACGTGTGCGGCGTTTCGATTTCCGCCCACTGCAAATATATAGCGGCCATAGCGCGTTCTGTATAACACCACAAAGCATATGGCAAGTACTACCATCATAATCAAAATCGGCACGGGCAACCAGCCTCCTATGCTTCCGCCGCCTAGGAACTTAAACCCGGCACTTAAGCTTGGAATAGGTTTAGCGTCTGTCAGCAGGAAGGTAAGACCTTTAGCGATATTCATTGCGCCAAGTGTACCGACGAACGGTGGCACTTTGAGATATGATACGCACACGCCATTGAATAAACCGATAATAAGGCCCATTCCAAGTCCGACAAGTACAGCAACTATCCAAGGTAGATTCATGCTCTCTTGTGCAAAATATGCCGAATACATTCCTGCGCATCCCATAACCGCGCCAACAGATAAGTCGATTCCTCCGGTTAGAACGACGAATGTCATCCCGACGGCAAGAAGGCCATTGATTGATGCTACGCGAAGTACATTACGCACATTGGCAACACTAAGGAAGTTAGGCCTTAGTATATACATGATAACAATCAACAATATGAGGCCGATTAATGACCCAAACGTGGCTACAAATTGCCTCTTAGTCATCCCTTTTATAGTCGAAGTAGATAATTGCTTGCTCATTATTTTACTCGCTCCTGTCCTGGGTAGTTGTGTTGGTTCGCATGTGTGCAAACTGTAACTTAACAATTTCTTCTTGTGAGAATTCTTCGCGATTGAGAGTGCCGCTATATTTGTGGTTGCTTAGAACTATAATTCGATCGGACATTCCCATGGCTTCCGGCATTTCAGATGAAACCATAATTATCGCATTACCTTCTGCCACAAAGTCACACATGATCTTGTATATTTCTGCCTTTGCTCCGACATCAATTCCTCTTGTCGGCTCATCAAGTATCAGCACTTTGGGGTTGGTAATCATCCACTTGCTCAAAACAACTTTCTGTTGATTTCCTCCCGATAGGGCTTTTACAGGCTGATACACATTGCGTGTTTTAACGCGTAATGCCTTTACTTGTTCATTCACGGCACCCATTTCGGCCTTGCCACGAACAAGCCCATTTTTCGAGAAACGGCTTAGCGACGCGAGCGTGGTATTTTGGTATATGCTCATCGGCAATACAAGCCCTTCGCCTTTGCGATCTTCCGTTACATAAGCTATGTTGTGTTCAATTGCTTTCTTCGGGCTTTTAAACCGCACAGACTTGCCATCGAGAACCATTTCCCCCGAATCAGGTTGTGTCATGCCGAATATGGAGTGCATGAGTTCTGTGCGCCCGGACCCTACCAATCCAACAAATCCAAGTATTTCCCCGGAATGTAAAGTGAAGCTTATATTCTCATACTGGTTCTTTTTGCTGAAATTCTTTACTTCGAGTAGTGGATCTCCCAGTGCGACATTTGTTTTTGGGAATTGATCCGTAAGCTCGCGGCCAACCATAGATCTAATAAGTGTATCCGAGTCAACCTCTTTAGATTGAAAGGTGCATATATAGTCGCCATCACGAAGGATGGTGATATCGTCCGATATACGGAATATTTCATCCATCTTATGCGAAATATATATAATGCCTGTGCCTTTTTTCTTCATCTCGCCAATCATACGAAACAAGCTTTCGACTTCACGGTCCGTGATGGCGGATGTCGGTTCATCCATTATGACTACGCGTGCATTTTGCGATACGGCTTTTGCAATTTCGACCATCTGTTGGTCGGCAACTCGCAGACTTTTCATTTTTGTTTTGGGGTTAATTCCTATACCGAGCTCATTCAGAAGAGTCTCTGTCTTAGAGTATAAGGTTTTATAATCCACAAACCCAAATGTAGTGGGTTCACGCCCAAGAAAGATGTTTTCAGCGACAGACATCTCATTTACAGGCGAAAGTTCCTGATGTATCATTGCTATGCCCATATCCAGTGAAGCTGATGGGGAGTCAATCTCCACAGCTTTGCCATCAAACATTATATCGCCTGAGTCAGGCTGAATTACGCCGGCAAGCACCTTCATTAGGGTGGACTTGCCCGCTCCGTTTTCTCCCATCAACGCATGAACCGTACCTGACTTGAGGTTGAAATCAACACCGTGAAGAACCTCAACACCATAGTAACTCTTGCGAATACCTGTCATTTGGATTAAACTCATAGGCTACTCCTCCTTTCCCTACTTTAAATTAATTTATGCCTTTTTTTCAACAAATTGCGAGAACGCTTATCTTGGCACACACGAAGCATGATGAACGTTTCACTCGTTATATCAGGGGAGACTTGCATTGGTTTCAATTGGTATTATGCAATTTGCATGTCCATCGACAATGCTGCAAATTCTTTTGTATGGGTTTTGTACCGCGTACTCTAAAGTTTTACATTTTCCGAGCTATCTTCGATAAGAGATTAGAGGTTGTGCTATAGTGCATGTTTCTAAGTTGCCTACTCAATATGTAAAGCGCGACTGGATGCATCCAATCATATTAATCTTGATTTTGCAATTTCCACGGATTCCTTTTACTACATTCTAACGCTTTACATCTATACAAGGCAGTTTTTTAGAACACATCTATCTATGTTTCCGTTTTTGATTCAGCTTTCCGCTTGTCAACATGGGCGCTTCATAAGGCCGTAACCCATAAATACATAAATGAACCATACGGAACATCTTATTTATTTAAGTATATCTTAAAACAAACGCATTGTTGAATGCGCAAATACATCATCATATTAGCTTATATGCAAGTTTTTTGTTTAGCTATAATTATGAATAGCTCTAATCGTAAAAAAACACAAGCCAAGGATTTCATCTCACATCCTTGACTTGCGCTAATGTTGTTCCTCGCCATGTGTAGGAGGCTTCATTTATCTTGTAGCGCCATTCCTGCCAATAGCAATTCCTTCGTCATGGCGTTTTCATTTTTCATTTACATAGTTGTAAATGCCCTCAAAAATCAGCTTACCTACTACCGATCCACCATCCAACACGCCTATGCTTTTATCGCCGTAATATGCCGCTCGTCCGTGTACAGAGCGCATTTCACGTGTGCTTTCAGATCCCTCCGATGCCGCCTTAGCCGCCTGCTCTGCCGCGGTTAAAACATCAGTTTCACATAATTGTGCAAAAGTTTGTGTTCCCGGGCATAGTGCATCAAGTATAGTTTTTTCACCGGGTTTGCTACCGGCTTTTTCCATAATCTTTTCCACACCGGCATTTAATGCGTCAGCACAATCCTTGGGTGTAGCATCGGTTTTACCTTTAAGGGATTTTGCCATACCCATAATCCCAAATGATGTAATGGTTCCGAGCGATGAAGGAGCAGCCTCGTTAAACTCTCTTGATGCAGTCAGCATCCATTTCCCAAGGTCAGTCTCTTCCGAGGAAGCCATTGCATCGCACACCGCGCGATATCCGCCTGCCATTGAAAGGCCCAAGTCTCCATCGCCGTTTTTGCTATCCAACTCTATGAGATAATCTTTGTTTTTCTCCATGAGTTCACAAATCGACACGAACACACCGTGGAGTTGTTTTGCATTCATTTCTTTGTCCTCCTCTACTTGTTTTCGTTGGTGTAGAAGGGTGTGCTACCGGGTGCTCGCAATAACTCTTTAAGCTGCGAGTCGAGTTTTAGCACCGTTAAGGATAACCCCGCCATCTCCATGGATGTTGCGAACTCACCTACATGGGGCATGTATACGCTTGCACCTATTTTCTCAAGTTCCATATGTACCTTACGGTACACTATCAATAATTCTTCAAGGGGGGTAGCACCCAGGCCATTAACCATAACCGATACTTCATCGCCGGATGTAATACCGGTATCTTCGAGTATTGCACTCAAGAGTGTCTCTGCCACTTCATCTGCAGTCATCATCTTGCGCACTTCTATTCCTGCTTCACCATGTATGCCCATCCCGATTTCAATTTCATCATCATTGATGGAAAATGTGGGTTTGCCTACCTCAGGTACGATGCACGGGCTCAAAGCTGCCCCCATGCTACGCACATTATCTACGGTCTTCTGTGCAACAGCTGCAACTTCATCAAGAGTCATCATCGCTTCTGCGGCCGCGCCGGCAATTTTATACGCATAAACCATTCCCGCAACGCCGCGTCGCTTCTTCTCACTACCTTTCGGTGCGGACGCAACATCATCGCATACACGTACTGTTCTTGTTTCTATATCCATGAATTCTGCATTCTCGCATGCCATGTCAAAATTCAAGTTATCACCGCCATAGTTTCCGTATAGGCATAGAACACCCGAACCATAATCGCAAGCTTGAATCATATCAGCCATTTTTGCGCTGGATGGCGATGCGAACACATTACCAACCGCACATCCATCAAGCATGCCCTTGCCGACATAGCCAAGAAACACAGGGAGATGGCCGCTTCCTCCACCTGTAACTATACCTACTTTGCCCTCTTTAATGGGTTGATTTGTAAGTATAATGCGCTTATCATCATTACAAAGCTTAACTTTATCGGGGTATGCAAGTAAGATGCCTTCTATCGTTTCATCCACAAATTTTTCAGCTTGATTGATAATCTTTCTCATCGCTATCTCCTCTTTGTAGTTTATACAAGCACGCTATCGAATTGCACATCATTCAATGTACGCATCAGTTCTTTTGCTGCTGCATCGGAAACTTCTTGCATGGGTCGGCGCATACAATTCGTTGCAATAACACCCTTGCTTTGTAGAACGGTTTTGTAGTTGGCAATATTGTTTTTTGCACAAAGAATTGCGTTGAGCATATTGGTTCTTCTTTGTACCTTTATAGCCATATCTACATTACCATCTTCGATGTACTTTGTAATCGCATTATAATGCTCGGGTATTATTGATGCGTTGCCCGAGACGGTTCCTTTTCCGCCAATTGCCATTGTTGCTTGGTAAAGATGGTCGGGTCCCACAAGCACATCAAAGTTTCCGCCGCGTACTCCCATAAAGTTTTGGATTTTTGTCATGTCAGGGAAGCTGTACTTTAGTCCCTGCACATTGTCAAAAGTCTCTGCTACGCGCTCCACTAAGGAGAGGGACAGGTCATTCACTGCGTTTTGGGGTATACCGTATAGATATACCGGATAATCGGACGGAACACTCTTAATTACATCCGAGAAGTAGTTGAAAATATCATCATCGGAAACCGCAAAATAATATGGTGTAAGTATGCCTATGCCATCCGCACCGCATTCAACGGCATGTTTTGCAAGTTCAATAGTATCTGCGGTGGTTTGCGCCCCAACCTGTGCATAAACCGGGATTCTACCTTGGGTTTTGTTAACAACAGTTTCCACAACGGTTTTTCTTTCTTCATTTGTAAGATACACCATTTCTCCTGTGGTTCCGCAAGGATACAAGCAATCCACCTCTTTTTCAATAAGGTAGTTTGTGAAGTTCTCCAGCGAGTCTACATCCAACCTATCGTTCTTAGTGAGGGGTGTAATGAGGGGGACAATTACATTTGTTAATTTTTTCATCTTGTGCCTTCCTTTTCTTGTTATATTTCTACTTGGTTGCAGCAATTACGTAATCGCGGATGCGGTTAATGCCTTCAATAATGTTTTCCATATTTGTGGCATATGAGATGCGAATAAAGCCTTCTCCGGAAGCGCCAAAACCCGTTCCCGGAACAACTCCCACATGTTTGGTTTCAAGCAACTCCGTGGCAAAACGCTCGCAATCTATTCCGGTTTTGGAGATATTAACGAATGCGTAGAAAGCGCCGCGCGGTTTTGCACAGGATAACCCCGGTATTTCGTTTATCATTTTATAAACTACATCTCTACGCCTTTCGTATTCTTGTACCATAGCATCTACATACTCACGTGTTCCTCGAAGGGCTTCTATTCCCGCCCATTGGACCGCGGTATTTACGCAGGAAATGGAGTTTTCATTAATCTTGCTAACAGCATTTATTATATCCTCGGGGCCGGCAACATAGGCAAGCCTCCATCCTGTCATAGCATAGGTTTTTGAAAACGATTGTATAATAATGGTGCGGTCTTTCATCCCATCAAGCATAGCAGGGCTGTGAAACTTCATACCATCAAATATAATATTATAATACACCTCATCCGAGATAATTAAAAGATCATTTTTTTGTGCAAAGGCACATATCTTCACGAGGTCGTCATATTCAATTGCTTTTCGCATTCATTCAAGTGGTTGGTATCGATCGTCGAGTTTGCCCCCGGAACCACTACTATGCTGTTATTGCCCTGTTCGTTCACATAAATTAATGCTATTCCCGTGGCTTCATCTTCAACACAGCGAACACCATCGCAATTCACACCGGCTTTTTCCATGTTGGCTAGCATCAAGTCCCCGAGTCCATCGTCACCATAAGCTGATATAAAGCTGGCCATTCCTCCGAGCATTCCGCATGCATATGCTTGATTCGCACCTTTTCCTCCCGGTATTTTCTCCATTTTTCCACCGAGTATTGTTTCTCCTGCTTCAGGCATATGATGCACCTTTACAACAAAGTCTATATTCGTACTCCCGATAATAGCTATACGACCCATCCATTCCTCCTGAGTATGTTGATTTATAGTTTATATGTTAAAATTTTGTTGGTGCTAATTTCTAGCTTATTGCAAATGTTA
>CAYJPI010000128.1:0-6869 GCA_964372005.1 uncultured Oscillospiraceae bacterium
ACATTCATCATACCTGAGGTAAAGGTGAAATATACCATTGAATATCATTTGCAAAACGAAGACGGAACACAATATGTGGTTGACAGCGCCCTTACCATTGAGCGCGAGGATGTGTTGGGAGCTGAAGTAAAGCTTCTTGAAACCGACAAAATTGATATCGACGGTTTCGACCTTAATAACACCAGCGATGTTGACAATGTATGGTCGGCAACGCTTGTAGAAGACACCACTCAAAACGTAATGAAGCTTTACTACAATCGCGTAAAGTATGAAGTTGCATACGAGCTTGGCGAAAAAGCGGCACTCGAACAATTGCCGGGCGCATACGCGACGGATGAAGTTTATCATGGCGAAGTGCTGAAGGTTTTGGTGCCCAAGTACACGGACTATAACTTCCTATACTGGGAGTACACCGATTCAAAGGGTGAGCTTCAAGAGCTTAGGCCTGAGATTGATGAGAACGGAGATAATACCGTTACCTTCACCGTAACCGAATCGATGAACCTTACGGCAGTATGGGAGAGGCAGTATCAAATTAGGATTCTGTACTACTTTGAAAGGTCCAGCTTCTATCCTGAGGCTAAAATAACTGCCAATCCCTCGGAAAGAATGTCATACGAAGATGTGGTGAAATATACAACCAGCGGAAGGCATTACTATTTCCACTACAACGAAGTGAAGTTCTCGAACTCTGACTTTGTAACGGTGGATATGCTTAAAAATGATCCTGAAGCGATGGCTGAAATTTTCGCGAACGATCAATATCGTGCGTATCCTAAGTCGCTATATGATCAAACAACATATAGCGGACACTACACCTATGATGTTTATGAAAGCAGCAACCAGGTAATAGTTCGCCCGTATTTCGTGCTTGAGCCGTACACCTTTGAGTTTAACCTCAGAGAAGGGCAAACTCTCACGGTTGATGGCGTAACATATGACCACACCAAACCGTATACTTTTACCGCTAAATATGATGCGGACATTGAGGAGATGTGGCCTACAAGTTACGAAGGAAGCAAGTTTGTGTTCGGCGGCGAAGACAGCGGCCATGCCGGATGGCAGGATAAAAACTCCAGTGCCTACATACTTGCGGAAAGCATAGTATACAAGCCCAGATTGCTGATGAGCGAAACCGGCGTACAACCGGAGCCCGGCGATAAATGGACCTACAGCTTCGATTCGATTACGGGACCGGGCACTGATGGCCGATTCTTGGAAGTGACCTATTTTGTTGAAGCAACAAAGCGCGAACAGGAATATGTGTTCTATGGTGATGAGCATAACTTTAACCTGGTGGTACATAATGATGTTGCATACATGGAGATAGCCGAATCCTTTACTCCCTTTGTGTCGGGAACGTATAGGACGGAGCTTACCGGCGGAAGTATTTTCCCCAAGGGAACACAGACCTACACCGTTGAAGAATATAAGACTATGATTGGGGATGTGACTTCGGGCAACTGGTACGACTATGATAACAGGTTTGCGTATATTAAAGCCAACGAGAGTGCATTCAGGGTAGATGAGAGTAAGACCGCCGGGAAATATAACTTTGTGGGGGTTGATGTGCGCTATGGTAGCACGTTCGACCAAGTATCCGTATACTATAGCCGCGAACGTTATCCCCTAACGGTTGACTTTACCGATGCAGTGCCCACGTCACTGTACAAGGGCTCGGCCAGCGGATTGCAGGCTCAAAAGTACTACGTCGATGATGTAAACGGAGATTACTTCAAAGATGGTTATGGCTTGGATGACGAACATGCGATAATGTACTTTGGCGATGTAATGTATGGTGAGACGGTTTCTATTTTGGACATCGAGTCTTACGAGAGTGATTTCTTCGGCCCGGGAGTGGTAAACTCGAATGACGGCTGGGCTATGACACTGGTACCCAGGTATGCATATAGCTATACGCATGACTTCCTTGGGTGGGATTTTTCAGGACCCAACGTCCCCGATGGAACTTCGTCCGGAGTGGATACAGGTGTCATATATATGCCTATGCCTGTAGGTGGCCTTACCGCAACAGCTAAGTGGAATGAGAGACATACCATACAGTATGTTGATGCGCAAAATGGCACGGATGTGTCCGCCGAGTACAATGGCGCGACCATGTTGGGACAGATATCTTCGCCTGCGCCCCAAAGTGTTGCAGGAAAAGTGTTTGCCGGATGGTATGTAACATCAGTGGATGATGCAACTTCAAGCATGTTCAAAGTTGGTGATAGATTCAACTTTGAAGGAACCCAATTGCTTGACCAGAACTATGTACTTGAAGCAAGATGGGTGGGAGATGATGCAACAAAGCTTTATGTTAAGCATCAGCTTGTGGATGAAAACGGTGATGCTGTAAGCTCGTATGACATTATCAGTGAAACAAACCCGTACCTCATTCCGTTTGAAAGTGGCAAGACGAATATCGAAATTTCGCAAACGATTCGCTCTTGGAGCACTGCACAGCTCGTCGATGGCGGCTGGTCGAACCAATATGGATATTTGCCCACGGGAACACTCGAGTGGAGTTCAAATGTGGACAATACGATCGTGCAGAATGTTGACAATACTGTTGTAATCAACTACAAGAGTGTGCCCCTGCTCGACTACACCGTAAAATATGTCCACCTGGATAACAACAATGAGCAAACAGCATTCCCTGCAGGAGTGCAAGCGCCCACCACGGACACGGGAAAAGCACCGGATGGCAGCAAAATAACGGTGCAGGCACCAAGCGTCAGCGGTTATGCGGTTGTAAACGCCGATGGCTCACTGCGCGCGAGCTCTACGGGTAATCTCGTAATTTCGGAAGGTTCCAACAGAGAGTTCACCTTCTACTATAAGAGGGCGGAATATGCTCCTTACACCGTGAACTTCTACTACAGGGAAAATGGCGTGTATCCCGATGTGGCGGATAAAACCGTAACATTGGCAGGCTACGACGGATGGAGCGCCGTGATAAACGAAAGCACGGTATCGGGATGGATTCAAAGCGGCATCGTCGGCGAGGATGGAGAAACCGTTATCGTAGCACGTGAAGGCTACATTAGCGATACCACCTCGAACGCTCAGAGTGGAAACTGGAGCACCCCGATCTCTACAGCGATGGCCTACAATGTGTACATCGAACCCGAGATCAAGGAATACCAGGTTATCTACCGTAGAAACTACAATGTGGACGACACCACCGAAGCGGCTCCGATAATTGAGGACTTCTTCAATGACGGACATACGGTTCTTTCGAACCTGGATGAGTTGGTGAACTTCGATCCGGAATCAAGCAGGTACTTTAGGTACTGGACGAGTATACAGCCTGATACTCCGGCGTCTACGGAGAGGTTTATTCCCGGTGGGTTTGTGCCCAAATACGATGACGGCAGAACCATTTACCTATACGCACAGTGGGGTGATGTCTATACGGTTGAATTCAAGTATCTTGATGCAAACGAAGAGGGCGTTATCGATTGGGTAAGCGTACAAATTCCCGTAAAGGACAATGAACAGCTCGATTTGGCGAATGTTCCCGGCCTTGTAACGGAAGGCGCATTTAACCCCACACTCCTGTGGAATGACGAGGATGACGATGCTAAGTATACCGGCGGCGAGATTCCCGTTGAGGTTGACAAAAACAAGACCTATGTGGCGCAGTACACGTTCAATAGCGTCGGCGTGATTGAAACCGAAACCATCTATGATGACAATGCGGTTTCGGTAGAGGACGTAATGCAAAGCGCTAGCGATGCTTTGACCGCAGGGCTCACATTCTCGGATGAAGCAGGCAACTCTTCAACGGTTACCCTGAACCAGGGAGTGACAATCGTTGAAGGTGAGTTCATCGTTAATCCCAATCCGCCCACAGACGTAAAGGGCGAAGAGGAGATATACGAGAATGTATTCACACTAAGCGTGTCCAAAGACAAACTCACCTCTACCGTAGTCGCGCCGGGTGGCGAGGAGATGAGCGAGCACTTCGTATTGACCGATACCGTGGCGATACCGGTTAATGTGAAGATACTCAGAAGAGGTGTAGCGGTTTCCTACACTGATGCAACTAAGCGCTATGATGGAATTGAGCTTACCGTTGATCTTGCTACGAATGTTGTGTTCGAAACGGCAAATGACGGCACGGATACGAGCGATGAAGAACTTGATGGTGCTGACGGTGCGGATGCTTTGGCCGGTGCTACCAATACCGGAATATTGGAGGGCCATGTTGCAAGCGCATCTCTGATTGTGGATGAAACGCACAACTCCGTATTCGGCCCCGATGTCACCACCGGAGTGTTTAAGATTGACGAAGCCGGCGTGGTGGTAAATAAAGCGGATGTTGATACCACCAACAACTATAGCTTCACATTTGCAACAACACCCGGTAATGCGAGCATCACCGAGCGCCCCGTAACTATCACAGCTCATAGCTTTGACTTGAATACATATGCTGAGCTGCATACTACGGTTTACACACATGAGATTCAGCCTGACAATGCGGCGGAAATCAACCAAGAAGGCGAAGGCTTGCTCGACGGCGACGACATTGGTTTGGTTACGGTAACTCGTGACAGCGAGTCGCAGCAGGTAAATGCACAGGTTTATAATTTGGTTCCCTTCATTATGGAAGCCGATCGTCTTATGCCTGATTACGGCAACTATGCCATCACCTATGTAAATGGCGTTGTTACCGCTCCTAACCCCACAGAGCCGGGACCGGTTGAACCTGAGCCGGTCGACCCCGAGCCCGATGAGCCTGAGCCGATCGAGCCTGAACCGATTGAGCCCGAGCCGATCGAGCCTGAGCCGACAGAACCCGAACCCACGGAACCCGATCCGACCGAGCCTGAACCGGCTGATCCGATCGAAGAAGAGGGCGAAGAATCACCCGTAGCTCCGGTATCGCAATTAAGCCTTCCGCAGCCGGTAACCGACATTTTCGGTAACGAAATACCGCTTGCTTCTACCGAAAGGGAAGCATGGGCGCTGCTCAACTTGCTACTTACTATCTTCACGGGTGCGATGAGTATCAACCTCGTGATGGGATATTTCTCCAAGAAGCGTAAGGGCGAAGAGGAGGATGAGCAGGTTGTCGAAGAGGAAGAAGCAAAAATCAAACGCCGCGGCATATGGAGAGCATTTAGCATACTCCCGGGTCTGGCAGCGATTGCCGCCTTCATTCTCACCGAGGATATGACGATGCCTATGCAATTCACCGATTACTGGACGACCATGATGGCATTCATCGCGATAATCCAGGTAGTGGTTGCAATCATGAGCCGTAAGAAGGTTGAAGAAGAGGACGAAGAAGAAACTGCGACAGCATAATAACTAGCACGAATAACTCCCCCGAAGGCTGGCTACAACGGCTAACTCGGGGGAGTTATTTATTTGTCTTAGATGATGAGCTTAGTTCTAACTTCCAAATCACACTATCTGCATCCGCGATGGTTTATCTTGTAGGAAAAATGTGCCCCTTGGCACATTTCATAATCAAAGCGTTTATACTACAATATGTACATGAGAATAATCTAGATTGTGTCGACACTATCTAAACAGAAAGTTGAGGATGCTAAGATGAAAAAGTTAATTATGATTACCTGTGTGATTTGCGCGCTTACCCTACTTGTTGCCTGCGGCGATAAACCGAGCGCAATGGATAATGCCTTGGCTGACATTGTGGCGAGCGGCGAAACCGACGAAACCGAAGATGCAGCCGAAATTGCCCGGGAAATAGACCCCGCAGAGCTTATGGGAAAGTATGATCTTGTGCGTGTACAAAGGGGTGACCTCGAGCTAAGCGGCGAAGACTTGTCCATAAGGAATATGCAAAACGACTATATATACCTACTTGAAAACAATGAAGTCGAAATCATGCTAAATGATGTGTTATTCCCCGTTCACGAGATGGAGCATTCCGGCGGATATGATCAAGGCAAAATCGAAACCGAGATCTTGAACTTCGACTATTCGATAGAGGGAGGAGAAGTAATACTCACCGAAATTGATCGCGAAGAGAGCTACATCTTCACCCGCAGTAGCGATGAAGAACGCTCGAATCAATCGCTTGATGCCGAGTTCGTTGCACCTTACGAAGGGGGTATCGAGACGAGGTTTACCAAATACTTGGATATCCCTTCGAGATGGGCGGGCGTTTTCACAATCGCCGATGGTTTGCCCGAAGGTGAATGGACCGAAGGTGAGTTTGAAGCCACTGCAATCATAGGGGTATCCGACGTAACCGGCCTACCTTACATGACCATTTGGGCGGACTATCAAGGAGCTGAATATGTGGTTTCAAGTTTTGATATGGAATTAATGGATAACACATTCTACCCAGTTTACAATGGCGAAGGTTCGATTAATGGGCAGCTTCTTGACCCCGAAACATCCATAAGCTATGTTCCCACAATGAAAAATGGTGTTTTGAACGCAACCTACTTGTATGTAGACGGGGATTATAGTGCCACGCTGAGCTATTCGCTCGCGAGAATGTCGTTATTGGAGGAGAGAGTAGAAAATAAGCGCGATGGGGTAGAGCCACCTGCGGGTGACGATTCGATCCATACGGATGAAGAGCTTGTAGAATTGTTCTCAACATTCAATTTCCATGGCAAAACAAAAGAGGATGCAATCGAGTTTTACGGCGGCATAATGCCCGAAACCATCAATTATTCGGCAGACTATCAATCCTTCAAGTTTGTCTCGGCCGAGGATGAAGGAAACTACATCGTTTATGGCATGGAAGATGTGGACGGGCGAAAACTAATCACGGGAGCAGAGGTGTGGCGACTTCTCCCCGATGAAGAGGCAAACGCGATAATAGACGGATTCTCACAAAGCGAATGAATGGAGTAGATTTATCTTCGGCGGCATGCACG
>CAYJPI010000129.1:0-2735 GCA_964372005.1 uncultured Oscillospiraceae bacterium
AGGCAATCTACGATGTGCGCGGCGGCGTGGTCGGCGCTATCGGTACATTCGGCGCTATCGCAGGTTCAAGCATCCCCATGCTCCTAGGATCCATGATAATGGGACCTTTGGGCGGCTATCTTATGAAAAAGTTCGACAAGCTCGTTGAAGGCAAAATCCCCGGCGGCTTCGAAATGCTTGTTAACAACTTCTCCGCAGGCATCCTCGGTATGATTCTTGCAATCCTCGCGCTCCTCGGCGTTGGCCCCATCGTTGAAGCGGGCACAAATGCGATGGCCGCAGGCGTAGGCGTTATAGTTGAAGCCGGTCTTCTTCCGCTCACTTCCATACTTGTTGAGCCCGCAAAGATCCTCTTCCTAAACAATGCTATCAACCATGGTATATTCACACCGCTCGGCCTCGAGCAAGCCGCAGAATTCGGCCGCTCGATTATGTATATGATAGAAGCGAACCCCGGCCCCGGTCTTGGTCTCTTGCTTGCTTACATGTTCTTTGGTAAAGGCAGTTCGAAGAGCAGCGCATCCGGTGCGGCGATAATCCACTTCTTCGGCGGTATCCACGAAATCTACTTCCCATTCGTACTCATGAACCCCATCTTGATCGTAGCAATGATTGCATCCGGCGCAACCGGCGTATTCCTCTTTGGTCTTTTGGGCGGCGGCCTCGTTGGCCCTGCATCCCCCGGTAGCATAATCGCCATGATGCTTATGTCCCCCGTCGATGCAATGATCCCCAATATCGTCGGTATCCTCGGTTCGGCCGCTGTAGGCTTCATAGTATCCGCCGCACTGCTCAAGCGCTTTGCTAAGGAAGACGGAGACCTCGAAGCTATGAAGGAAAAAAGCCAGAACCTCAAAGCTGAGTCCAAGGGCAACGCTGCTACTTCCGCTCCTTCCCTCGCAAATGTTAAGAAGATCGTATTCGCCTGTGATGCAGGCATGGGCAGCAGTGCAATGGGTGCAACCAAGCTTAGAAAGAGATTGAAGGAAGCAGGCCTTCTCGATATCGAGGTTATCCACTCGCCCGTAAGCGAAATCCCAGCTGATGCAAATGTTATCGTAACGCATGAACAGCTCAAGGATCGCGCAACAGCGGCAAACCCGAACGCACACCTCGTTCCCATCACTGATTTCTTGAATGCGCCCCAATACAAGGTGCTTATCGAGGATATCAAAGCCGCAAAAGGACTGTAATTTTGTAAAGGAGAAAGATTATGACTACATTTAAGTATACCATCAAAGATGAGCAGGGCATGCACGCACGCCCCGCCGGCCTCTTCGTAAAACTCGTGCAGGGATTTACGAGCGAAGTTTCCATCCAAAAAGGTGAAAAAAAGGCAAGCGCAAAAAAACTTTTCGCCGTAATGGGAATGGGTATTAAAAAGGGTGAGGAAATCACCATCACTATCGAAGGCGATGATGAAGCTGCGGCCGCGGCCCAAATCGAAAGCTTCTTGAACGAAAACCTGTAAGCCCGACAAATAAGGGAGGTGAGCGCAATGATATCGGATCGACTCGGAAAAATGTTCTCAATACTTCTTGCTGAGAATTCTCCGATGCGTATCGATGCGCTCGCCGAAACCCTTTTGGTGAGTAAGCGCACCGTGTTTAGGGAACTTGCAAGCGCCGAGCGCGTGCTATCACGCTTCTCTCTCGAACTTACAACTGTGGTAGGAGAGGGAGTGCAACTTGAAGGGAGCGAGCAGAACAAGGCGCTGTTATCAAACGAAATAGGGCGGCGTTCACAAACGCTTGCTACAAATATTGTACAAAGGCGGCGTGCCCTTTGCATCGCACTCATTCAAAGCGATGATTGGGAAAAATTATATCATTACGCCAAGATACTCGATGTTAGCGAAGCAACCGTCAGCCTGGATTTGGATGCTGTGGAAGCAACGCTTGCAACCAATCGCATCACACTTTTTAGAAAACAAGGACTCGGTATACGAATAGAGGGCAGTGAAGTGGACAAACAAACTGCACTCGTTAATATCTTAACCGAAGAAGATGCGAATATGCGCGAGATAGCGCACACCTATAATTATCCGCCCAATGTAGTGGTTGATGCCGTTGAATCGGCACTGCGTAACTTGAGTTCGGCAATAGACTGGATGACGGCCGACACTGCTCGCCATTTCCAAATGACACTTTCGGTAATGATCGAGCGAAGGATTAGCGGCAAAGCCGGCCGCTGCGAACACCAAGAGAAGGATACAAAAGCAAGCTCACTACATAAAAAGCTTGCAAAATGCGTTGAAGATGCTCTGGAAGAGCAGCTCAACATAACATTTACAAACTTTGACACCAATGTTATATTAAAAGGGATTCGATCCGCTCGCGCAAAGCAACAACATCCCGTGCATGACAGCGAAGATGAGCTTGTGCATATCGAAGCCCTCACATATAGACTTATTGATAGATTTGACTCTAAGCTCGCTCCGGCACTCAAACTTAACGACCGGCTTATAAGGGGTCTTTCCTTGCATCTATGGTCAGCGCTCACCCGTATCGAGAGGGGGCAGCGCATTACAAACCCCATAGGTGATGAAATTAAAAAAGAATATCCCGATATATATGATAAGGCGGTTAAGGCATCGAAGTTGCTCGAAGAGGAACTGAACATGCCAATCCCCGAAGGCGAAATTGCATGCATAGCCACACATTTCGGTGCGGCGGTGATATCGCAGGGGAGCAGGCGCACTTTAAGGGTAGGCATAGTGTGTATCGGCGGCATCG
>CAYJPI010000129.1:2769-4255 GCA_964372005.1 uncultured Oscillospiraceae bacterium
AATACAACAATATAGCGAAGTGGAGTGAGAACGATTTTATTTTATCCACCATTGCACTCCCCGAAAGCACAAAACCTGTACTATACGTGAACCCCATATTGACGATGGAGGATTACGAAAATATCCACAAAACGATGCAGTCACTGCGTGCTCGCCCGGACGAAGCACCTGCTAAGGGTAAAAATTCACTTCCCGATAAGCTTGGGCAAATAAAAACCCATGCAGGGGAAGTAGCATCGCTCCTTAAGAGCATTTGCATGATAGATGTCCCCTCACAGGAGGAAGTATTCGATCTTTGTAGAATCGTATCCTACCGCTTTGGATATACCCCGGAGTGCGTTGAGGATATTTACCGAGACCTCTGCTCGCGCGAGCAGGTATCAACCCAGATAATCCCGGAACTCGACCTGGCGCTCTTGCATTGCAGAACCAATGGCGTTTCATCACCGGTGATTGCGTTTATGCATTCATCAGAGGGTTTGCTTACAAAAGCGGAGCCGCACAATCCTAAAAGTGCGATGATAATGCTCGTACCAAAAACAAGCTCGAGCATGCTACTCGTAGCTATTGGAGCGGTGAGCTCGGCCATAATCGAGGATGATAATTTTCTTCAATCGATCCATGATGCGAATGAAGAATCCGTTTACACTAAATTGACCACACTATTCTTGGCACATATGCAAACATGTTGCAATGATATATTTAAGGAATGAGGTATTAGAAATGTTGACAGTTAATGACGTTATCTTGAATCAAGCGACCGAATCCCCCGAAGATGCTATTAAGCGCTCGGGCGAACTTCTCGTAAAAGCGGGATATGCCGAAGAAAAGTATATCGAAGGTATGATCCTGCGCGATCAGTCCTTCTCTGTGGCTATCGGCAACCTTATAGCCATACCTCACGGAGAACTCGCTTACAAGGCTGCCGTCAAAAAGACAGGCTTGTCCGTCATCACCTATCCCGATGGTATCGACTGGAACGGAACACCCGTAAAGCTCGTAATCGGAATCGCGGCGAATGGTGATGAGCACATGGAAATCCTCGAAAACATCGTAGATGTACTTGAAGAGGAAGAGGATGTTGAAAACCTCATTGCTAAGAACAGCAAGGAAGCCATCATAGAAGCGTTCACGAAATAATAGCGATGATAATCACACTGAGCCTAAATCCCGCTCTTGATAAAACCGTCGAGGTAGCGAAACTTGTACCGGGAGGACTCAATCGCATACTTTCCTCCACCGTCGATGCAGGCGGTAAGGGCGTGAATGTATCCAAGATGGTAAACACGCTCGGAGCACAAAGTATAGCGACGGGTTTTTGCGGCGGCGAGAGCGGGAGAACCCTGATTGATAAGGTTCGTGAGGCGAATATAGAATGTGATTTCGTTCATATTCGCGAAACAACGCGAACGAATACAAAAGTTCTTGATGCGAGCTATGGCATCACCGAGCTTAATGAACCCGGTGCAGCCGTAACCCATGAAGA
>CAYJPI010000129.1:4320-6826 GCA_964372005.1 uncultured Oscillospiraceae bacterium
TAAGCTTTTATCCTACGCTAATGAGGATGCGTTATTCGTTTTGTCCGGTAGCCTTTGCGGTGGTGTAGAGGCAACGTATTATCGCGATCTCATCGAAGCTCTTCATGAAAAAAATGTAAAAGTTTTTCTCGATGCGGACTCAGATGCGTTTAAGCATGGAATTGAAGCAAAGCCATACTTCATCAAGCCGAATCGTGAGGAGCTATTATCATACTTTGGTAGAAAAAGTGCAACAAGAGAAGAACTCATAGAACTTTGCCGCGAGCTTATAAACGCAGGAATTGCATTCGTAGCATTGTCAATGGGGAAGGACGGTGCACTCTTTGTTACGGCTCGGGAAACTTTATATTCACCTGCGCTCGATGTTATAGCGAGCTCAACGGTTGGTGCGGGCGACAGCATGGTTGGTGCGATTGCGTACGCGCTTGATAGTGGAATGAGCGTAAGAGAAGCTGCACGTTTATCGATTGCGGCGTCCGCAGGTGCGGTAACGACAATCGGCACAAATCCACCTTCGCGTGAGTTGGTGTATGAATTAGAAAAGCGCGTACAGCTTGAAACAGTCTAATTATAAGGAGGAAGTAAGAATGATAGTTTTACAGGGAACAGGAGTATCGCCGGGTATCGCCATTGGAAAGATACATTACTTTCATCGCAATGTAGATGAGGTTGAAAAGGTAACGATCACAGATATCGAGCAGGAGAAGGAGCGTTTTGAGCGTTGCCGTTTCCAGGCTGCGAAACAGCTTGGGCACCTTGCTGTTACGATGGCATCGAAGATCGGTAAGGAAAACTCATTACTCTTTGAGATTCACCAGATGATGCTGGAGGATCTTGATTATCGTGATGCCGTTATCGAGCACATTGAAAACGATAAGGTATGCGCAGAGTATGCCGTAAGCCAAACAGCGCGTGAGTTTTCTGAGATGTTTGCGGCTATGGATGATGATTATATGCGCGAGCGTGCCGCTGATGTGCACGATGTGTCGAGCCGAGTTATCGAACTTTTAACCGGCAAGGCTAACCGCGTTGAGGATATCGGCGAGCAGGCTATTTATGCGAGCGTTGATTTCGCGCCCAGTGAAACCGCGCAGTTCGACCGTGACAATGTGCTCGGGCTTGCAACTAGCGGCGGTAGCGGAAACTCGCACACCGCGATATTCGCGCGTACAATGGGCATACCTGCCGTTATCGGACTGAAGGAACAGCTCGATCCCGAATTTAGCGGCAAGCAAATCATACTTGACGGTACTGACGGCAAGGTAATCATCGAGCCGGATGAAAAGACCTTCCGTGAGATGCTGGCTAAGAAGGAAGCAATCAATAAGGAGAAGCAGGCACTCGAGGCTTATCGCGGCAAGAAAACCCTAACAAAGGCCGGCAAGGAAATAAAGCTGTTTGCGAACATCGGTAGCGTTAGCGATGCCAAGATCGCGAAGGAGAACGACGCCGAGGGCGTAGGCCTGTTCCGTAGTGAGTTCTTGTTCCTCGAGAGCAATGATTATCCGAGCGAGAAAACCCAGTTTGAAGCGTATCGCGATGTAGCAAAGACAATGAGCCCCGGCCTTGTAATCGTGCGCACGCTCGATATCGGCGCGGACAAGCAAGCGTCGTACTTCAAACTCCCCGAGGAAGAAAACCCGGCGTTAGGATACCGTGCCATTCGTATATGCCTTACCCGTCCCGAGGTATTCAAGACTCAGCTTCGCGCTATCTATCGTGCGTCCGCGTTCGGTAATGTTGCTATCATGCTACCCATGATCATTTCGGTTGATGAAGTGCTCAAGGCGAAAGCGATCATCAAGGAAGTGCAAGACGAGTTGACAAAGGAAGGCATCGCTTTCCGTGCGGATGTGCCCATCGGCATCATGATCGAAACGCCCGCCGCGGCCATCATCAGCGATCTTCTCGCGGAGCATGTTGATTTCTTCAGCCTCGGCACGAACGATCTCGTGCAGTATACACTCGCGATCGACCGTCAGAACGCCAGCCTCGACGAGTTCTGCGATACCCATCATGAAGCCGTTCTTCGTTTGATGGAAATGGTCGCTAAGAACGCGCACGCTAAGGGCATCTGGGTCGGAGTTTGCGGCGAGCTTGGAGCGGATCTCACACTCACCGAGTTCTTCGTTAAGATCGGCATGGACGAGTATTCCGTGTCGCCGAGCGCCGTTCTACCTCTTCGCAAGCGCTTGAGCGAGCTTGGGTAGTTTAGGGACGCTTTTTACGGGGGTGTATTGTAGCTTATCAAGGGACTCTGTCCCTTGGAACCCTGCAAGGGGATTTCATCCCCTTGACCCCTTTTCCTCGACCGCTTCACGGCCGAGGGGGGAGGTAAAGAGGTAAAGCGGGAAAAGAAGCCCTCCACTCACAATCAAATATCGATTCAACAACAAACCACCCATTTTTGCGCTAAAAGTAATGGCGCAAAAATGGGTGGCATTTTTTATTTTCTCCCCCTGAGCCGTGAAGCGGCTCAGAAAAGGGATCCAAGGGATGAAATTCC
>CAYJPI010000130.1:0-6753 GCA_964372005.1 uncultured Oscillospiraceae bacterium
CAGAGAAATATGCTTGTGCCATTATCCTCATCGGACACATGAACAAGGGCGGTAGCAAGGCTTCGTATCGTGGCTTAGGCTCGATTGATTTTCAAGCCGTGGCACGTTCGGTGCTGATTGTTGGCAGATTGAAAGATAACCCCGAAATGCGTATTATCGCACAGGGAAAATCAAGTCTTGCACCCGAGGGTGAGAGCATCGCATTTGAACTCAGCATGGAAAGCGGCTTCCGGTTTGTCGGCAAGTATAATATCACCGTCGATGAGTTATTGAGTGGAGCACCCAAAGACAACAAGTCGGAGCTTGCAGAAAATCTATTGAATGAGATGCTCGCTGATGGCAAACGTCCGCAGAGTGAAATCATGGCAAAGGCGAAAGAAATGGGCATTTCCAAACGCACGTTGGATGAAGTGAAGAAGAATATGTATATCAAATCAGTTAAAGAAAGCAACAAATGGTACTGGGAACTGATGACCGACGATAACACTATCTAACATGTGCATAACTGTTTTAAGTTAAATAGCTATAAAGGAACATTGCAAGGTTGCAACACTTTAGAGTCTTGCAACCTTGCAACCTTGAATTTGGATGGAAGGAGTAAATGGAATGGGAAATGTACAAATCAGCGATGAACTGTTCTTGTGGTTGGCGCAATATCATCTTTTTGGTCACATGGAGTGGGAAGCTGAGATCAATAAAGAACTCTCGAATAAGCTCGATACGATCACTCGCAGGATAGCTTTCAGTGATTATAAGAGGGCGGCATCGGAAGAGGAACGCAAGAAAGCGTTGGATAAATACGTAAAAATGAAAAGGGCAAATAGCCGCGATCATTGCCGTTGACACTTCTAAGCATTTACAGGGGCGTCCAACGCCCCTGTCGTAATAGCGAAAGTGCAATCACAACAAAGGGGGCTGCGTTTTACAGCCCCCTTTGCGAACCAACGTAGGCAAGAGCAGACCACGGCAACCAATGAAAGGGGATTGCATGGAAAACAAACGCGACAAAGGTATCTACATCAAACTTACACAGCGCGAAATTGATTTGATTGATCAAAAGATGGCGCTCATACACACGCGAAATCGAAGTGCGTTCATTCGTAAAATGTCAATTGATGGGCTGATTATTCATCTTGACATGACAGAGCTAAAGGAAATATTGCGGCTACTCAAAATAACCGCGAACAACATAAACCAACTTGCAAAACGCGCACATGAGACGGGGAGCATTGCCACAGCGCATGTTGACGATGCGGCGAAGATGCTCGGCGAAATCCGATTGCAGGTCGGAAAAGTGCTTGAATCATTGACGAAATTGCAGAATCGGGGGTGATCGTATCGCTACTACACGTTTAATGCCCTTGCACACAGGCAAAGGGAAAAGCATCGGCGCGGCACTCGGCAGGACGGTGGACTATATCGAGAACCCAGAAAAGACGGGCGAAGGCGAGTTCATTTCGTCTTACGAGTGCGACCCACTGATTGCGGAGCAAGAATTCTTGTTCGCAAAGAGCCAATATGCGGCGATGACGGGGCGCAGTCAAGGCGCGCGTGATGTCATCGCCTACCACCTTCGCCAGAGCTTCAAACCGGGAGAAATCGACCCACAAACGGCGAACAAAATCGGCTATGATTTGGCGATGTCGCTGACCAAGGGGAAACACGCTTTCATCGTCTGCACACATGTTGACAAGCGACACATTCATTCACACATCGTGTTCAATTCCACCGACATCGAATGCACGCGAAAGTTCCGTAATTTCTGGGGAAGTAGCTTTGCGATTCGAAAAATTTCGGACAAGCTGTGCTTGGAAAATGGATTGTCGATTGTTGACGAACCGAAGCCGTCGAAGGGGCATTATAGGAAGGGCGCGGAAGCACGTCCACATAGAGAAAAAATGAATTTGCTCATCGATATCCAAGCGAAAATACAGGACGGAAAGGGCGCAGGATACGAGCACTGGGCGAAGATTTTCAACGTTAAACAGATGGCAAAAACCATCAATTACTTGCATGAAAATGGGTTGACGGAGTATAGCGAGTTGGTGAAAAAATCCGAAAATGCAGTGAAGGATTTTGGGGACTTGGCCGCGCAAATCAAAGCAAAAGAAAAGCGCATGAAGGACATCAACGAGCTGAAAAAACACATCATAAATTACATGCGAACGAAGGAGGTTTACGCCGCGAGCAGGAAGGGTGGATTCGATGAAAAACATCGCGCGGATGTGGGTTTACACGTTGCGGCGAAGAAGCATTTTAATGAGTTGGGATTGAAGAAATTGCCTACGATTAAGGGTTTGCAGGCGGAGTATTCGGAGCTGTTTTCGCAAAACAAAGAGCTGTATGCAGAGTGCCAAAAAGTGAAAAAAGAGATGCAAGTAATCGTCACGGCAAGGGCTAATGTACAGCGGATTTTGGGCAAAGAGGAGCGCAAACGAGCGACGGAAAAAGAGCGTTAGCGTGCCACATCGAAAAGATGTGTTTAAGAAAATCGGAGACGAATTTCGGCAAGCAAAACGGGCATAGGTATATACCTGTGCATTGCTTGCCGAGGAGGGGAAGGGGAGTTTAGCTTCCGTTGTCGGTCAATTATACGGTTTGCTTTGATCCGTCAATTCCAACAAATAATCAACGCTCACGCCGTGAAAAATCGCAAGCTTTCTTAACGCTTGGCTTGGTATATCCAAAACACCGCTTTCATATCTGGAGTAGGTTGTTTGTGAAACGCTCAGTTCCTTTGCAAGAACACTCTGGTTCAAATCCTTATCTTCTCTCAAGTTCTTTATGCGAATATACATTTTTTCACCTCAAAAATATTCTACATTATGCGAAAAATGCATATTGCATTATATGCGATTTTCGCATATAATTACATCGTAAAACAATCAATGAAAGGAAAAGAAAATGCATATTCAGAAGAAAGACGTTTGGGTCGAGTTCATCGAAGCCATGGTAGAAGCCAACGGTCGCGAGCACCGCAAAACCAAGGAATTCGAGCTGTGGAATGAGAAGCGAAACGAGATAGACAAGTACCTCGAAAACAACCTCACGAGGGATCAGAAAGTCGTGGTCGAAGAAGCGATGGTCGAGATCGGGTGCATGAGTGATTTCGATGGGATCAGGCTGTACGAGCAGGGGATGAAGGATTGCGTGGTTTTGTTGAGGCGGTTGGGGGTGGTGTAGGTGACGTCAAAGTGTGTTCTAGAATATTCAAGACTATTTTTTCTATAAAATAACTTGACAAAACCTGAAACGCCGTGTATACTAAACAAAAATAGTTCTAGTTTAGACAAGACAAATTTCCCAAGAGGAGAAGTTATGAAATTAAATGAAATGATTACCGTACGCACAGGACTTGTAGTCACTCGAAAGGTGTCCAAAGATGATAAAGGGCATAGCTATAAGCAGTTAACATTAAAGAGCTTTAATGCTCAATGCCATTTGGATGTACACGAACTGGCTGATTTTATGAGTAGTAGTGCGTTGGATAGGCGTTACCTCACTCAGAAAGGCGATGTCGTCTTGCGTTTAACGTGGCCTTATACAGCGATACTAATCGATGAGCATACCTCAGGAATCGTAGTTACCTCTAATTTTATGATTTTAAGGCAGGATGAGCAAATATTTATACCTCAATATTTGCATTGGTTAATGAATTCGAAAGGTATACGACGAGAGTTAGAACGTAGCTCGGCTAGCGAGATGATGGGCAGTGTGCGCCCACAGGTAGTTGGAGAAATTCCCGTCATCTTACTTTCACTTGAACAACAAGAGAAAATTGGTACATTATATGCACTATCTCTACGAGAGCAGCGACTCTTATCCGGCTTGCAGAAAGAGAAGCTATCTTATCATCAGCGGATTATTGAAACAGCACAATCTAATATGAGGAAGGGTATAAAATTATGACCACTAAACAAGATATCGAACGTGTGCTTTGGAGCGCATGTGACACCCTGAGAGGGAAAATTGACAGCTCTCGTTACAAAGATTACATCCTTTCTATGCTATTTGTGAAGTACCTTAGCGATGTATTCAAGGAGAAAAGAGAGTTATATATGGCTCAGTACAATGGCGATGAAATACGCGTGGCGCGAGCGATGAGCCGTGAGCGATTTGCTATGGATGAGGATGCTACCTTTGATTCCTTATATTCACGGCGTAATCACTCGGAAATAGGACAGACCATAAATGTTGCGCTTGCTCACATCGAAAACAGCAATAGTACCAAGCTTCGCAATGTATTCCGTGCTATTGATTTCAACTCCCAAGTCGATTTTGGAGAGGCGGTAGAGAAAAATGCCATACTCCGTAATCTCCTTGAAGATTTTAATGCCCTTGATCTTCGCCCAAGTCAGCTGGGAGGCGAGGATATAATTGGTGATGCTTATGAGTACATGATTGCTCAATTTGCCTCGGATGCAGGAAAAAAAGGGGGAGAGTTCTTCACACCCAGTCAAGTTTCTCGATTGGTGGCGCGGTTGATAAAACCCAGAGAGAACGACCGAATATATGACCCGACTTGTGGCAGTGGCGGCCTACTTCTAAAAGCGTATAAGGAAGCACCAAGTAAAAAAGTGGCCATATACGGTCAGGAAAAAAATGCACAAACTTGGGCGCTATGTACCATGAATCTTTTCCTCCATGGTGTGGATGATGCCAAGGTTTGGCAGGGGGACACATTATCGAACCCACAGAACATTGAAGATGATAAGTTGATGAAATTTCAGTGTGTGGCTGCGAATCCACCATTTTCGTTGGACAAATGGGATAGTGGCTTCTTATCTGGTCTCTCTACCGACAAAAAGAAAGAGAAAATGACTTCCGCTCTTGATCGTTACAAGCGGTTTGAATTGGGTGTTCCTCCCAGTTCCAAAGGGGACTATGCCTTTGTGCTCCATATGCTGTCTAGTTTGGATGCAGAAGGTGGGCGAATGGGTATTGTCCTCCCTCATGGAGTTCTTTTTCGTGGAGCAAGCGAAGGGCGTATCCGTCAAGAGCTCATAAAACTCAACCTTTTGGATGCGGTTATCGGTCTGCCGGCTAATTTGTTCTATGGGACGGGCATTCCTGCCTGTATTTTAGTCTTTAAGAAGGGTCGAGTGCACCGAGATGTGCTTTTTATCGACGCATCAGGGGAGGGAAATTTCGAAAAAGGCAAAAACCAAAATCTTCTGCGTGATGAGGACTTAAATAAAATCATTGCAACTTATGAAGCGCGTGAAACTGTGGAGAAATATAGCTATCTTGCATCCCCCGAAGAAATTGCAGACAATGACTATAACCTTAATATCCCCCGATATGTGGATACTTTTGAGGAAGAAGAACTTGTAGATTTGGAAGAGGTGAAGCGCAATATTGACGGAATTGAGGAGGAATTGGCTTTAGTGCAGGCTCAAATGGCTCAGTATATGGAGGAATTGGGTTTATGAGTGAGATGCTTATCTATCAAACGCAGGACGGTGTGACAAAGATAGAAGTGCAAATGGATGGAGAAAGTGTATGGCTATCTCTCGACCGTATGTCGGAGTTGTTTCAACGAGACAAGTCTACCATATCAAGGCATATTAAAAATATATTCTTGGAAGGCGAATTGGAGCAACAAGCAGTTGTTGCAAAAATTGCAACAACTGCCGCTGATAAAAAGACATACCAAGTGGATTACTATAATCTTGACGTCATTATCTCAGTCGGTTATCGCGTAAAGTCTTTACGGGGAACACAGTTTCGAATATGGGCAAACTCCATCTTGAAAGAATATATCATCAAAGGTTTTTCGATGAATGATGAACTGCTTAAACAAGCCGGAGGTGGTGCATACTTTGATGAACTTTTGGAACGTATCAGAGATATAAGATCTTCGGAAAAAGTGTTTTGGCGTAAGGTTCTTGATATTTATGCCACCAGTATAGATTATTCCTCCAATGCCGAGCATAGCGTGCTGTTTTTTAAGACGGTGCAAAACAAAATGCTTTATGCAGCTACGGGATTAACCGCCGCAGAGCTAATACATAAACGTGCGGATGCCCTTTTGCCGCTGATGGGAATGACCGTGGTAAAAGGTAAAAAACCTACTTTGAGGGAGGCAAAGACCGCTAAAAACTATTTACAAGAGGAAGAGCTAGGCGCGCTCAATCGCTTAGTCTCCGCTTATCTTGATTTAGCGGAACTACAGGCTTTACGCAAGAAGCCCATGCATATGAAGGACTGGATAGAGCGCTTGGATGATTATTTGAAGATGACAGATAGCGAAGTACTACAAAACGCAGGCCGCATTTCGCATGATGTTGCAGAACAGAAGGCAAAGAGTGAGTACGAAAAATTCAAGCAACTGCACGATGTCGACGTGACTCCGGTGGAACTTGACTTTGTGAAAGCAGTGGAGAAGAGTGTGAAGGAGATGGAGGGAAACAGCTAATGATTGAAATAGATTTGCAAAACAACACATATACATGCCCATATTGCAATATGAAACAGTCATATACAAACTCTCAATTCACAGAGAATATCGGTCCTGTTAAAAAGTATGTAGATCTTTCCCTTTGTTCTGCATCTCAGGTTGAGACAGCTTTTACATGTATATCAATATGGTGTACTAATACATCATGTAAGAGATATTCCATGCTCTTGGTACATAGGAAAGAAAAGCAGCAACACGATATTCTGCCGCCTGCAGTAACACGTCACTTTCCGGAATATATTCCCTTGTCAATACGTCAAGACTACGAGGAGGCGTGCCAGATCGTTCAACTA
>CAYJPI010000131.1:0-6740 GCA_964372005.1 uncultured Oscillospiraceae bacterium
AGGCGAAAGAACGAATGCGATAGATCATATCGAAATCGCATATAAAAATGGCTATCACCCATATTCCACCGGTTGTCATGTAATAATCGCCGATGGTTTAAAGGGAACCGAGGAAACTTTGGTTCCCGTTCCCGGCAAGCATGTTAAGGAAGCAAAGATCGGCTCGGCCATCATGGATTCGGATGTGTTTATATCATTAACTCATTTTAAGGGGCATGAACGCGCGGGCTTTGGCGGCACAATCAAGAATATCGGGATGGGATGCGGTTCTCGCGCAGGCAAGATGGAGATGCACAGCGACGGGAAGCCCATCGTAAATGCCGATGCTTGCATAGGTTGCTCCATCTGCACGAAGAATTGCGCACATGGTGCGATCATCGTAGGGGATGACGCAAAAGCCTCCGTCAACGATAATTGCGTCGGATGTGCGCGCTGTATAGGCGTTTGCCCAATGCATGCGGTGGATGTGGAGTGGAATGTCGACCCTAATTTATTCACCGAAAAAACCGTAGAATATGCCTACGCCGTAACGAGCAACATCCCTTCATTTCATATCAGCATCATAACGGACGTAACTCCCGATTGTGATTGCCATGAAGAGAATGACGCGCCGATAATACCCAATGTCGGTATTCTTGCCTCGTTTGATCCGCTCGCGCTCGATTGCGCCTGTGTCGATTTGGTGAATGCTCAAGAACCGCTAAGAAATAGCGCGTTGACCGAGCGAACACACAACTGCACAGACCACTTCACTCGTTTGCACCCGAGAACGGATTGGACGGTAGGTGCTAAGCATGCCGAGGCGATGGGCATGGGTACTACGAAATACGAACTGATTAAAGTATAACAAAGGAGAACAACAATGTATAACTACACAAGAGACATGGGCATCGAGCACATCGTATCGCGCCACACAGCTTGCTATGGTATGGGTCTCGGGGTTATGCTTCTCGATGATCATTACCCCGGTTTTCCGGGCGATGTTCGTAACGCAAGCGGATTTCCGTATCCCGTGCAGTACGAAGTAGCAAAGAATGTAAATATGGAAATAATGCTGAACAGCCCCGATAAAACTCCCGCGCTCGCACCAACAATCGCTGCAGCTAAGAAGCTTGAAAGCATGGGTTGTCGCGCAATCGTTGCGGAATGTGGTTACTTCTC
This sequence comes from uncultured Oscillospiraceae bacterium, assembly GCA_964372005.1. GTDB lineage: Bacteria > Bacillota > Clostridia > Christensenellales > CAG-138 > CAYPKG01. The sequence goes on from CAYJPI010000131.1 coordinate 1,162, forward strand.
ATATTTCCAAAGGGATGTTGCGGCAGCCGTAAACATACCGGTTTATCTTTCAAGCTTGATACAATTGCCCTTCATTCAAAACACAATCGGCCCCGACAAATCCGTTTGTGTGCTTTGCGGGCGCAAGGGGTTCTTACAGGATGAACATATCGAGCGTGCGGGAGTTTCTCTATCAAGCAACTACTTCTTGCACGGTTGCCAAGACGATTACACCTGCAAGCAGTTCGATGATTTGTGGGACAAGGAGAAGCGCCCCGAATCCCCCGAATCGGTATATTCCCTCACCGAAAAAGATATCGTGGCGATTTGCGTGGATATAAAGAAAAATCATCCCGACATGGGCGCGATGCTCCTGTTCTGCACAGGCTTCTCTCCCTTCGCTCGTGCTATCCAGCGTGCGATAAATATGCCCGTTTACAGCTACGCTACGATGATGGACTACGCTTACTCCACCGCTGTTCACCGTGATTTCTACGGACATGTTTAAGCTGTAGAATCTTGCCCTTAATCGATGAATGAGTCGCTAATCATGCAACTCATTCATCTTCATCTTTACTCGCTATGTACTTTTACCGATCAGACTTTCCTTTTATGTCCTTTGTAATCTTATTGCATAAAAGAAAATCCGGCGCATGAATCATTTTTTTATATAATATCTAATACCGAATAACCAAAAGATATATATACCACATGAATTCTGGTATTGTAATGTGGTGAAAACTATGATAAAATATAAAATATAACTACAAGGGGGTAGGCGCGTGATAAACAAACAACAAAATCTCTTTCAAATAGGCACTTCCGGTAACACTGCACTTTTGCGCGACCAGGTATATCATACACTTAAAGAAGATATTCTGCTCGGAGAAATGAAGCCCGGTAATCCACTAAACATCAATGAAATTGCAAAGAGAATGGATATTAGTTGTGCCCCCGTGCGCGAGGCCATTAACTTGCTGAGCAAGGATGGGTTAGTGGAAATTTCTCCACACAGAAGAGCCATCGTCGCCTCATGCAGCAATGAAGATTTCACAATCATTGTTGAAATGCGAAAGCGCTTTGAGCCTTTCATCGCAAAGATGTCAACGCCGCTTATTCCGCAGGATGTGATAGACGAAATGCGCGAAAGGCTATTTTTTATATTGGACAATCCTAAGGAAGTTGAGGCGTATGTCGCTTCCGACATTGCCATCCACAGGATGCTACATTGCTATTACGGCTCGAAAATACTCGAAGATATTATGTCCCTTCTCACCAATCTACGCATTTGTTTCAGCGGTGAAAGAATGCTCGATGATGAAATGGAAAAAGCATCATACCGAATACAGTCAACCAGCGAACACTTACGTATACTCGAAGCAATAAACTCAAGAAATCCGGATTTGGTTCATGATTGCGTACTCGCCCATCTCGAAAAATTTGATGAGCGTAATGCTGTTTATTTCGAACCATAGCCGTTAGATAGTGTCCGCAACACTACACTGTCTAATCGTCCAGCTCAACTACGGACTTTTCAAATACGGCTTGGCATGGCAAGACGGCTTTTTCTTTATGCTCGAACGTTGCGTCGAAGATATCTACTTGCTCATTCGATACATCGAACACATTTGAAAAAACTGCATGTCCATGCACGTCTTCAAACGCGCCTTCTTTAAGTGGAAGCGCAAGAAGTCCGGTATAGTAATTCCCATCCTCGGCAGAAATGCCGTATTTTTTTCCACCCACAAAGCCATATGGCGCGTAATGATACGGGTAGCCCAACACGAGCATACCCTTATATCCCATGCTCTTTGCCACATCGATTGAATGGGTAATGAGCCTTCTTCCAAGCCCCTTGCGGTGCTGCTCGGGCGATATACATACCGGCCCGAAGCTCACCGTTTCAATTACTCGCCCGTCAGCACAAACCACCTTGGAGCGAGTGTAGAAAATCGCTCCTTCAACCTTACCGTCAACCTCTATAACAAAGGCAAGCTCTTTTATAAAATCCTCATGATCACGCATCACGTGGATTACATAGTGCTCATGTGCACCCGGAAAATAGAGGTTCCAAAATGCATCGCGCGCGATTTCTTCCACGCGCCTATAATCTTCTATCGTCTCTTTTCTTACATTAATGTTCATGTTTTTAATCCTGCGCCAAAACGATGATTCCATCGCCGGCCTCAAACTTTAGTATATCGCTCTTCGTCGGATTTACCGTAATAGAGAATGTTCCGTTCTCTTCGGACATCTTATAGCCGAGGGCGATTTCTCCACGCAATCTCGCCGTTTCACTTACCATGTGGAAATCTACAGGTTCGCTAAGCGGCACGTAGTAACTGGCTTTGCGTATGTAAATCTCACTTCCTTCAGCTTCAAGCAATTCCTTAAACACCCTTGCCAGGTGGCGATTCTCGGAAATTTGAGTCATTATAAGATTTACGATGTTCGAGCCTACAACCAAGTCATTGATGTTTGTAACCTTCGCAAGTTTTTGATTGGTTGTGCTTAGCATCTCGCTGGTGATGTTAAACTTCTTATTACTCCCCTGCGCGATATCACGAAGGTGGATGAGTTTCAAAAGTGTCATCGCGTCGGATGTTTCAACATCGTTTTCATCATTGCTGAGCAATAGAACATGTTCAACCTTCTCTTCGGTAAGGGAGTCGAGCACGTCACGCGAATTTATGTCGCAGTGCATAATGCGCAGGTCGATATTATTAAACTGCCCCGCGAACTGCTCTTCTTTAACACTTTCATCCATGCATGCCACCGTTATTGACGAACTTGAGGAGAAATAATCGTCGAGCTCCTTAAGAATGAGCGGTAGCATGGAGTTTACGCCGAGTATGAGGATGCTTTCAGGCTCGGTCACGGATTGTTTTTCAAGCGAAGCCAGGAGCTTCGTTAAATCCTTATGTTCATATTCCTTTGGCACTGCAACGCCATCATCCTCTGCAAGTATGATGATTTGGTCGTTCAGCTCCAATACATCATCCATCGGGGGGTTGATTCGTATATCATCTCCACGCTTGTACCCAAAGGGCACAGCCTCAACGAATAGATTGAGTATATCGCCAAATTTTTTACCGGCAAGCTCTTGATAGTTTTCGAAGTAGAGCTCGCAACCATCAAAATCAAACAGGTCGATAAGTACATTCGAAAGCCCAGGTTGCCTGCAAGTTTGTGCGATAATGCGTGAAATTGAATCGCGCGCCAACAACGCTTCAACATTGCCCTCACCTGCTATCATTGCCGCATCGAAATTGCGCTTTTCATTTATTAGCGCAACGATGGGCGGTTTTTCATTCAACTGCATCTCTTCGCTTGAATTAAAGAAATGGTTGATTGCCAGTATAGCTTTGATTGTGATAAAGTCCCTACGCTCATTTAGAATAACGGAGCGGCAATTATCAACCGAGCATTTTTTTAGCATGCTTATATCGGTTATGCTACCGGTACGGCAGATTACTCTCGTGGTTTTTAGGTCAGGTACTTGGTTCGCTATAGCTTCTTCCATCTCCTCTTTATCGGTGGGCGAGAGCACAACTATCGCCGCATCCTTACGGCTCTCGTTTGCCACCGCCAATTCGGATATGATGGTATATATGTTTTCATCGAAGCCGAGAATTACGGTGTGGTCGCTTTCGATTACCTGAGAATTACCCTTTTTGAGTGAATTTAGCTTCTCTTCGAAACCCGTGGTTATAATACCGATCAATATACTGGTTATGAATATGCCGCACAATGTAACTATTGACATTAGAACGACAAAAACACCATTGCTCGTGTCTGCCGCAGTAATCGTACCTGCATCGATTGTGTGCATTAAGCTCGCCCATATGTTTTCGCCTATGCTACCTTGTCCAAGCAAGAAAGCTATCAAGCTTGCCACAACGATTACAATCGTCGTTGCCAAAAACAGTATCCCCACCAATGCAACTGCGCCGCGCGACATAAGGTTATCGAATTGATAACGTAGTTTTGCCTTAAATTTTTCCATATTATACCCCTTTTTCTTTTGTAATATGTGTTATTATGAACATCTACATATAACATTGTATTGCATGTTTGAAGTTGCGTCAAGCCTTAAGATAGCATGAATTATAGTTGCTTCACATTTTTTAATGTCGCAAAACAAATACAAAAACACACACTCCCGCGAGTGCGAGAATAAGCAGCACTATGCACCATATCGGGGCAAGGAAAAGAAGTAGCATGAACAGAAAGGCGCATGCCGCAGCGCAGAACAAAAATAATCCACTAAACAGCGTATTTCGCGGCCTGCGACGTATATTAGGATATGTTCTCGCACTCCTCTTGCATGGTAAATTGCGAAAATATGGCACAAAATCACCTCCTTCTTTTCTACACACTATGCAAATGCATCATCATTTGTGAAAATCAGCTGTACGATTGCTCGATTTATTGTTATAATGTGTTCATCGTGGATTATAATGTTTATCATTAGGGAGTACATTTATTTATAAATGTATAGTAATCCACCAATAAGCATAAAAGGAGATGTGTTATGAGTACTAAATTAACACTTAAGAAAGGCAGCGATGCGGGATTAAGAAAAGAGCTGGACTCCTCTGCTATTTTAACTTCAATATTGGGATCTGCCCCATTTGCAATAAATATTTGGAATGCAAACATGGTGAATATCATGTGTAACAGTGCGGTTCTCGATATGTTTAATATTGCCGACGGAAACGAGTTCCTCGATAGGTTTCTTGAGTTTTCTCCTGAATATCAACCCAATGGCATAACATCACAGCAGATGGCAAAAACTAATTTTTCGAAGATATTCGAAGATGACAAGCATGTGTTTAGTTGGATGCATATTACACCCAATGGCGAGGAATTGCCTACGGAAGTAACCTTAATAAAGCTAAATAACTCTTCGGACGAGGTGTATATCGTAGGTTTTGTGCGCGATATGAGGTCGGCTTTTTCAAATGCGCCGCAAGGCAGTTACGATTTCTATTTTAAAGACATAATACCTTATAATGTTCTAATGGAAGAAGCCGCCGACCTTACGGACGAGTGGTTTTTCACTACTGATATTAGGACAGGCAATTTCCATTATTATGGCAAGATAACCTTCTCCGGCCTATCCCGTGATGCTCTTTTAACGGAAGATGAGTTGTATTCCACCGGCTTTATACACGATGATGATATTGCGGTGTTTGAGCAAATGCTTAAAAAAATCAAGCAAGGCATCAGTGAGTTTGATGATATCAGAGTTATGACTGATTCCGGTAATTACCGTTACTGCCGAATATTGGCTAAGTTGATTACGGATAGTCAAGGCGTTCCTGTTTTTGTTGTTGGAAAAGGTTCCGACATTCATGATCAAAAAGTTTTCGAGGAGCGCTCGCAGAAAGATTTACTTACCAATTGCTACAATAAAATAAGCGCAGAAAACATTATATCCGAAAAGATGAGGTTGAATGCTGATGACATCCACACTTTTTATATTGTTGACATCGATAATTTCAAGGCGATAAACGACAACCTCGGGCATTTCTTTGGCGATGAAGTGTTGCGTGATATCTCTGCCGGGTTAAAATCCGTCTTCAGAGATGTTGACA
>CAYJPI010000132.1:0-5463 GCA_964372005.1 uncultured Oscillospiraceae bacterium
GCCGCGCTTGAGCTATTTGCACAGCGACCTCGGCAAATGCATCAATACGTTCAACCAAATAGATAGAAATATTAGATAGATCCCCTGAGCATGGAATCTGTACGAGTTCCTCCATTGGAAATCGATCAATAATTTGGCCACAAGTGGTAAATATTCCTTTGTTTTTTTGGAGCATATCTATAAGGTAACTCGAATCATTTGGGATATGCTTTATTACACATCCGGCAGGTAATGTTTCGCGCTGAAATACCTTCAATATCATCTCGCTATCCGATTGACTAAGGAGCGTTTGTCCAATTAGATCGCTTTGCGACAAAGCTCGCTTCGAACTTAATGGATTGTTTTTATGCACCAAAACATAGCGAGGCAGCGACAAGATTAACGTGCTTTTGAAATTTTCATCATCAACCGAAAATGGCACAATTGCCAGAGACGATATACCGCTGTGCAAATATGTCATGCATTCCCTCATATCCAAACTATATATTTTGAGATGAATATGTGGATATTCATCCTCAAACTGTGAAAAAATATAGTTGAGAGACCACATTAAAAAGCTGTTTATCGCTACATTTAACACACATACACTATCCGATTTGGGCAAGCTTGGAGAGAGCGTATGCATGCAAGAGAACCAAGTATCGCATATTTTTGTGGCGGCATCCAGCAATGTCCGGCCTTGAGGTGTCAATTCAACGCCACTGTTTTTTCTGTTAAATAAAGTTACACCCATTTCTTTTTCCATACGTGCAAGATCGGCAGATAGAGTTTGCCGCGCCAAATGCAACTTTGAAGCGGCTAATGATATATTGCCATGCTCGCACACGGTTATGTAATAAAACAGTGTATTAATGTTCAATATTTCTACCTCGTTAATTTATTGCATACAGGGATCATGTTGCTTAATATAACATATCCCTCCTTCTGCTGTCAATATCACCATTGCAGCAATGACAATTTTTTCTGCTTTTCTTATTGCATGAATATGTATACAATAATACACATAATATATAAGCTTATTATTAGCCGGAAAGGAGTACAACAAAGTGTGGATAGCCATTGCCATCGTAACTATGGTAATCATAGCTCTCGTTGCTGTTGGTCCATATCTCGGGTTATATGGGGATGTGGAGAAAGAAGAAAAGAAAAAATAAAAGATGTACTTAATTGATAGGAGGCGTTGATTATGGGAAATATCCCGTGGGGGAATGTAGGAATTGTTGTTGTTCTAGGTATATGTTTTTGCTTGGTTAGCTATTTTATATCCAAGAAAATTAAGTCTGCTGATGATTTTATGTTTGGATCGGGCAAACTTGGCGTTGCATTTGGTTCGGCATCATTGCTTGCTTTTTGGATTACCGGAAACACCGTAATGGCAGCTCCGGAGTCTGCATTTGGCTACGGAGTTCTCGGTGCTATCGGCTACGGTTTTCTAGGTGGATTTGCAGTTGTACTGTTCGCACCTTTGGCAAAACGTATTCATCAGGTATTGCCATACTCCCGAACAGTAGGTGATTACTATTCCGGCCGCTTTGACAGGAAGAACTATTACTTGTTCTTATTTATGAGCTTTGCTTATACAATGGGCTTGCTTATCACACAAGGCATCGGAGGCGGTAACCTTCTTGAGCAAATTTTCGCTATTCCCTATGAGTTTGCACTCATATTGACTTTTGTGATAGTAATGATATATTCAACCATGGGTGGCTTTAATTCTGTAACGGGTGTTGCATTCATTCAGGTTGTATTAATCGTACTGGTCGTATTGGTTGTTCCTCCGATTGTTTATTTTAACACCGGGGTATCTCCGGTATATGAAGGGATGAAGGCGCTTGATATTGAAAAGCTTAATCTCTTAAACGGCCCGGGACTAATGTTCATGTTTGCCGGTACTGTAATGGGTGTAGGCGAAGTGTTTATGGATAACACTTTCTGGCAAAGAGCCTATGCAATACGCAAGGATAAGGTATCTAAAATATTTGCAATATCCGGTATCGGCTGGTTGTTCGTGCCCCTTGCTGTGGGAACGCTTGCATTTATAGCACTTGGATTCGGCATTTCTATCGAGGATTTTGGAGGTAGCATTAACCAGCTTGCTCCATATATCGCCAGGATATATGGCGGCGATTTTGTTGGATACCTCTTCTTGGTTTGTGTTTGGTCAGCCCTTGCATCCACTATTGCGGGTTGCTTAAGCGCCCTAAGTTCCATGTTTATAAACGATGTGTACTGCCGCGCAAAGAAGGATACAACACCTAAGCAGCGACTTCGTGCGGCACGCATAATGATTATTGTTGTGGGCATCCTTGCTCTTCTTTTGAGCTTACCGCGCTTTACAAGCATGCTTTCTATGCTCGTTTTCTTCGGAGTAATTAACGGTGCATACATCTTCCCCATTGCGTTCGGCTTATTTTGGAAGAAGCTTAACTCGAATGCAACATTTGCGGCAACTATACTTGCAATTGTGTTCGGTTACATTACGTACTTCACTATAGGTTCATTTGAAGGACTACTGGTAAGTGCTTTGATTTCTTTCAGTGTCTGTGTAATCGGAAGCCTTATAAAGCCGGATAACTTCGATTGGGAAATCCTCAAAAAAATAGGCGCGCCTAAAAAATAAAAAAAGGAGGGAAATAGTATGTTGATCATTTCGGAATTTATGTTTCTTTCTCTGATAGTTGTTTCGATAGTTGGCGCTGCGGTGTTGATGGTTATGCTTCTCATCAGCTTCCTGAGAGAGTTTAAAAAGAACGAAATTTGGTAAAAGAAAGGAATGCGACGGATGGAGCTCATCCGTCGCGATAATTTAAAATGAGTATTGTTATAGACCCCTTAAAAGCGATTGTTGAACCCTTAACTATACCTGCTTACTCAAAAGAAGATACCGCTGTACTTGTAGTGGATATGCAATACTATGATGCAAGCCCCACATATGGGTTGGTTGAATCGTGCCGCACAGCGGGAGTAGATGTAAGCTATTATGTTGAACGTTTAGAATTGATTACAAAAAACATAAAAAGCTTGATAGATTGTTCCCGCGCTAATGGAGTAGAGGTAATATATTGCACCATTGAGTCGCTTACAAACTCAGGAAGAGATCGTAGCTATATGCACAAAAGCTGCGGTTTTCATGCTCCTCCGAACTCTAAGGATGGCGCAATAATTGAAGAAATCAAACCCCAAGAAGGAGAGATATTGCTGCGCAAAACTTGCTCGGGTGTATTTAATGGTACGAATATAGACCAGATTTTGCATAATATGCAGATAAGAAATCTCATTGTAGTTGGCGTGGTGACAAATCAGTGCGTGGATACAGCCGTGCGCGATGCGGCAGACCGCGGCTACAATGTTACATTGCTCGATGATGCATGCGCCGCCTTCCATCCCACTTTACACGAAGCTACTCTCGAGATACTGGGCGGAGTATATTGTCGCGTATCAACTACCGATGTAGCAACAAAAAATATTGAATCTTCAAATAAGGAATAGATATGAAAGATATTATTGCCCAGCTTGTACAAGAGAATGTGCCTCATATGGTAAAACATAGGAGGCACATTCATGCTAATCCCGAGGTTTCTTTCCAAGAATACGGCACCAAACGATACATAATCCAAGTATTGGAAGAAATCGGTGTGGCGTATAAGGAATTTGATGATAATTGCGCCGTTATAGCACGCATAGAAGGAAAGTGCAAGGGTAAAACTATCGCTTTTCGTGCCGATATGGACGCGCTTTCTTTGCAAGAAGAAAGCAAGTGCGAGTATAAATCAACAAACGATGGCGTTATGCACGCTTGCGGACATGATGGGCATACGGCAGTTTTGCTTGGTCTGGCTCACGCTCTGTCGTCAAATACAGATTTGCTTAGCGGTACAGTGATCCTGATTTTTCAACATGCCGAAGAAATGTTGCCGGGCGGCGCCAAAACCCTTATTGAAAATGGTGTTCTAAACGGAGTGGACGAAGTATATGGGATGCATGTATGGCCATCGCTCCCGGTGGGCGAGGTAGGTTACACCAAAAAAGAGATGATGGCTTGTGCTGATATGTTTGAACTTATCTTTACCGGGGATGGTGGGCATGGCTCCCAGCCGCACATGGCACAAGATATCGTTTTATGTTGTTGTGCAACTATCACACAACTCAATTATATCATAAGCAGATCTATAAGCGCCCAACAAACGGCTGTGTTAACTATTTGTGAGATGCATGCGGGGTCAGCATTTAATGTTATACCCAATCGCGCTTCTTGCAAGGGAACGGTTCGCACCTTTTCCAATGAAACACAAGATACGATAATAAAGAGAATACAAGAAATATGCAACAGCATTGCGCAAATTTATGGTACAAAGGCAGAGGTAAACTACAAAAAAGGATACCCGGCTTTAGTGAATGATGCCACGATAGTTAGCAGTGCCATTGAAGCAATAACGGCAGCTACTAACAATATTATGTTGCCTGTTGAACCGGCAATGGTAGGCGAAGATTTCTCCTACTATCTACAACAAACGCCCGGGGCATATTTTTTAGTTGGTTGTTCAAATCCTAATGGCGCGGATCCTTATGAATTACATATGCCTACTTTTACGATGGATGAAAGGGCGTTGAATGTTGGACTTTCCTGCTTTTTATCGTTGTGTTTAAATCAGCAATGATTGGTTTTAAATTGGTGGCAAACAGGTAAAGCAAGTGTACACACCATTTCATTATAACTTTAATTTGATTGTAGAGCTACACATGTCAATACCTGTACAGTCAAAAACACCCTAAAATCTCACCGTGCAAAAGAGGAATAGGGGATAAAGGGATGTGCATCTATTTTGTTCATAAAGCACAAGTAAAAACCCCCGATAGTATCGGGGGTTTTTGTTGTGGTGGGGTAAAAGGATTTGGGTGTTGGAGGGTGGTTTTGACGGGAAGTTCATCATTGGGTTCATCATGGGGAATTGCAAGGCGCGAGAAAGGCGTTGAAAGAGAGAAAAAATATGCATCAATTATACATCCCTTGCTCATCACCATTCCATTACTCAAAACGAGCCTTCGTCACTTTGCCGCCTTCGGTCGTAAAAAATGTAAAGTAGCAAGAGGAGCAATATTATAAAACCGTTGTATCCCCAGGCATCGGGCCGGTAGTCGTAAATCGAAACGTATGCAAGGAATGTGACTATCGTCGCAATACAATAAAACAACCCGATTTTCCCGTATTCATGCAATCTGGTGTACCACTTATCGTTGATATACACCCCTGCGATGCATACAGCCGAGATGAAAAAAAGGAAAAACAGTTGCGGCAGTGGTATGTGTACGATATGTCCCGTCTCAATTTGCTCCGATATGGAAAAAGGAACGGAGAATAAAGCAACCAATAAGGTTTCTGCAAGCCCACTAATAATTATGTATTCGTGACCTGTATGATTATATCTCTCTTTTCTGTTGCAGTAAGCACACCAAATAAAAATA
>CAYJPI010000132.1:5473-6245 GCA_964372005.1 uncultured Oscillospiraceae bacterium
ACATGATAAATCAGATCATCGCCGATATTCGTGGCATCCATCATTGTAACTGCGCCGATTGCACCTCCTGCGATTATTGCGCATTGCTTGAATGTAACTACCGTTCCCTTGTACATATTGCTAAGTAGAAGCGAGAAAAGTGGCGTTAAAGAGCAGTAAGCGGATAAAGTCAACACCGACAATTTGGTAACGCCGAAATGATACAAAACACTATAGAGGAAATACAATAGTCCTCCGATTAGAACTTGTCGCGCAAAGGCTTTATTTTTGCGAACGGTTGCCATTATGGGAACTTTTTTTATGAGAACAATCGCCAGTATCGATAAAAAAGCAAGGCCGAATCGCACGGCGACAAAACTCATGGGCATAAAATATGCCGATAAGTCGCTGATAAATACTACGGATAGACCCCAAACCGTAGGAACGAAAAGCGTAGCCATTACTTGTTTCAAATTTGTCTCCTTCCAAGCCCAGGTCGGTTGGTAATATATATGTACACTGCGTAGATTGCTTTACATAAATTGCACTGCATAGTATAATACATATTGTACAGTATAACATCGCGAACAGAGATTTGCCATGGTCGTTTGCAATGAATGAGGGAGATAATGAACAATACAAGCATTAAAACAAAATTGGTTTTGGCATTCATGTTTATCGGCCTTATCCCGTGCATGATTGTGCTTATGTCCTTCACTGCAAACACGATAGATTATGATTCATCTTGGCAGCTCATCTCGTTGCGGGTAGCACTCTATATGCTCATATTAAC
>CAYJPI010000132.1:6255-6731 GCA_964372005.1 uncultured Oscillospiraceae bacterium
AACAGTTTGCCTATCATTTGGGGTTACAAGCTATATTTCTAAAGATATTGATAAGCTTAATCGGAGAATCGAAGAGGTGCAAAGGGGGAATTACGCACAACAGCGAGTTGAATTTTCCAACCGTGAGTTCCAAGCATTGTTTTCTTCTTTTGAGGAGATGCTAAGCAAAATCGATCATCTCATCAACCAACAGCTTAAACTCGAAATAGCTGAGAAGAGCGCCCAATTCAAGGCGATGCAAGCCCAGATAAGCCCGCATTTTTTATACAATGCACTTGAGAATATTAATTGCTCGCTAATAGTGTAAGAGGAATATGAATTGAGCGAAATGGTGCGCAATATCTCGAGTATTTTGCGCTATAGCATAACGGACCAGCGAAGGCTTGTAACAATCGAAACAGAGCTCGAGTACTTGGAAAAATACCTGCAAATTCAAAAGGTGAGATTCGAGGATAATTTCGACTATACCATCGAAA
>CAYJPI010000133.1:0-6714 GCA_964372005.1 uncultured Oscillospiraceae bacterium
CGTGAGCGAGCAGATGTATATCTGGATGGATATCGAAAATGTAACTGTGCCATCATTGTACTCGCATGATACGCTGATGTATGGGGATGAAGTTGTGCCCTGCCTAACGGTTGCAAACTCGTCCGCGCCGCCGCTCGTGTACCTGTCAAACGAAGCCGGGGACAATGCTTCTTACTATTTGTATGATGAAGCGCGCGACTTCTTCTATAAGTATCAAACGATATCCACAAAGAGTAAAACTTACATACTCCTTTCGCCGCCCGACGGTACAACCTTGCCCGATGGTTTCGTGGAAGGCATGCTCCCCTTGAGCGATGAGAAGGAAGTGCCTGCTTATTTCGGCACAGGCGTTAACGACGGGCTGGTGATGGTATACGCACGTAATCCCGATGGGCAGACGGGCTTTTTCTACTACAGCCGCGAGGACGAAGCCATACAGCGATACGCCGTGCTCCCTTCCGTAGCGCCGCTATATGTGCCCGAAAGTGGCAGTGAAACGGTAGATGACCCACAAAGCGGCATAAGTATGCCGGGTGTAGAACAGGACACCACTTTCATGGATAATGATGGCGGAGTGAGCGTGCCCATGCCCATACTGCTCGTGCTATGCGCCATGTCCGTGATTGGGCTTGTGCTACTTGTTTTAAGCATCATTCGCCAAGTGAAGAAGAATGATAACAATGTGCAGATGTAAAATTTATATAGAAGAAGAGGAAATGGTTAGATGAAATTTACGGTAGACAAAGCAGTTTTTGAAAAGCTCCCCGATGTATGCTTCGGGGTGGTGAAGGCCAAGGGTATCGACAACACGAAATCCTACCCTGCGATCGAAGCACTGCTCAGCGAAGAGGTTGACAAGGTAAGCGCACGCTTTGAGGGCAAGAAGGTGAAGGAAGATGCGGACATCCTCCCCTATCGCGATGCATTCACCGCGCTTGGTATGAACCCCAACAAGTTCATGAGTTCCATCGAGGCATTGTTCACACGCGTAAGCAAGGGTAAAGGATTCCCGTCGATTAGCCCGATAGTTGACCTTGGCAACTGCATGAGCCTTAGATATGTCCTCCCCATGGGCGCGCATGATATCGACCAGATGAGCGAAGATATCGCCGTTCGTTTCTCCACCGTGGAGGATACCTTCCTCCCTTTCGGATGCGAAGAGCGCGAAGTGATGCCCGAGGGCGAGCTTGTGTACACCGTTGGCAATGAAGTGCGCACACGCCGCTGGATATGGAGGCAGAGCGAAGTAGGCAAGATCGGCGCATCGAGCACGAACATCTTTTATCCCATCGACGGGTTTAAGAATGCCAACGAGAACAGCGTGAAGGAGGCGGCGCAAACGCTCGCATCTCTCATTGAGGAAATATTCGGCGTGAAAACCGAGATCGACTTTATCGATAAAGATCATCCCGAGTGCGAACTATAAAAGCATAATATAATAAAAAAGTGTTCTTTCGAACACTTTTTTTATTATGGCTATATCTTCACCGGTTTAGCTTGTAAATTAACGAAATCCGCTACATAGCGTATGCCTGCGGCCTTTGCAAGCTCATATGCTTCATCGAAGCGTTTACCTACGCGATCGGGGGTATGTGCATCACTGCCGATGGTGATGAACTCGCCGCCAAGCTCCCTAAAGCGCTTTATTACGCTAAGCCCCCATGCCTTTTCTTCCTTCCAGCATGATGTGTTAATTTCAAGCGTTTTCCCATTTTCAATCAGGTAGCGAAAGATGGAATCGAACAACTCGGGTGCGACATCATACTCCATCGCCTTGGGTGTATAGTCGCCGCATTTTGCGATTTGGTCGTAATGCCCCATCGAGCAAAGTAACGGAAATGCGCGAATCGCCTTGTTCAGCGCTTCGAGATAGGCTGTGTATGCACTCTCGCGCGTATGCCCTTTATGGAATGATGGGAAGTACACATCAAGCCCATCGATAACATGCACCGAACCAATAACGAAATCGAGCTGTGTATCGCCAATGTGATCGAGCACGCGCTTGGCGCATGCTTCATCCTGCATGCCAACCTCCATACCCTTGCGGATATTTAGCATGGGATAGCGTGCCTTAGCCGCCTCGAGCGCGATGTTTCTTTCCTTCATGTTGGGGTTTAGTTGCTCATACTCCGTGGGCGCAGGGTATTCACAATCGATATGATCCGTCACGGCGATGGTTGTAATTCCTCTTTTCACCGCCGCATCGAGCTGGGTATAAAGCGGCGTTGTACAGTCCTGCGAAAAATCACAATGTGTATGCATGTCTAAAAGCATAATCGTCTCCTTATAGATAAAGAATATTATTGCATGGCAAGCGCGCTTCTCGCATTTGCGTTTAATGTTAGCGAGTCGCATTTGCCTTGCATGATGTCATAGTATCCGGCACAGCCTATCATTGCGGCATTGTCGGTGCAAAATTGCATCTCTGGGCGTGTGCAAAGTATGTTTGCGTCAGAGCATGCTTTATTTAGCGATGCATACAGCGCATCATTCGCGCTTACTCCCCCTGCGATGCATACGCGATTTAAGCCGCTCGCCTTCGCCGCTTGCAATGTGCGATTGGTTAGCACCTCCACAACCTCGCGCTGGAACGATGCCGCCACATCCGCCGCATTTAGCTTTTCGCCGCGCTGTTTGGCCGTGTGTATCGCGTTGATGGCCGCCGTCTTTAAGCCTGAGAAGCTAAAATCGAGCGTATCCTTGGATGCGTTGAAGCCCTTGGGCATCGGTAGTGCATGGGGATCACCCTCTTTTGCGAGCTTTTCAAGATGCGGCCCACCCGGGTATGGAAGCTCGAGCACGCGTGCAATCTTATCGAAGGCTTCGCCTGCGGCATCGTCGCGCGTGCGGCCGAGCAAGGTGTACTTATCGTAGCCATCCACGCGGATGATGTGGCTGTGTCCACCCGATGCGATAAGGCATACGAAGGGCGGAGTGAGCGACCTATCCGTCAAATAATTCCCTGCGATATGCCCTGCTATGTGATTAACGCCTACTATCGGCAGACCGAGCGCAAGCGCAAGCCCCTTTGCATAGCTAACGCCCGTTAAAAGCGCACCCACAAGCCCCGGGCCTGATGTTACGGCTATCGCATCGATACCTGAAAGGCCAATCTTCGCGGTTTCGAGCGCGCATTTCACCACCTCGCCGAGCTTTACCACATGGTTTCGGCTGGCGATTTCGGGCACAACGCCACCGTATTTCTTGTGTAGCGGTATTTGTGTGTATATCTCGTTGGACAGCACATCTCGCCCATCACGCACGATGGCGGCGGCCGTCTCATCGCAGGATGTTTCTATGGCGAGCACTGTAAAACTGCCACTGTTTTTTAGTTGTTGCACCTTTAAGCGTGCTGTTTCATCATACATCGTTAATCCCCAAAACTTTCGCTTGATACAATAGCGAAAATATGTTATTTTGAACAAGTATATTGTACCACAGTTTAGACGGTATCGACAATAGTATTCAAAGGTGGGTAATGAAAAAGTAATTTCCCCCGTATAGGAGAAAACATATGATATTAAACCAGCAAGGGCAGACCTTAGACGAGTTTTTGAGCGTGTACGATGCAAATCGCTACCCTCGCCCCTCCGTCACGGTGGATATGGCGGTGTTCACACTCGTACCCCCGAGAAAGGGCGGCCGCCACCCCGAACTTGCACTACTTTTAATCGAGCGCAAGGATCATCCCTTCATAGGCACATGGGCGCTCCCGGGCGGCTTTATCAACATGGATGAAACGCTCATCGAGTCGGCCAAGCGCGAACTTATGGAGGAGACAAGCTTGAGTGACATCGCGCTATTCCCCCTTTCATCATTCGACAAGGTAGACCGCGACCCTCGAACGCGCGTAATAACATTCGCATATGCGGCCGTAGCGCCGATGGGCACGCTAAAGGTAACCGCAGGCGATGATGCGGCCGATGCAAAGCTTTTCGTTGTGGATGTGAATTGCATCGCAAAAACCATCGGGGCATCTACATACCAAGTTACGCTGTCAACCAAGGGCGTAGACCCCATCGTTTCATATGGGCGCACGGTAAACGATCCTCTTCGCGGAAGCATCGCCACGCCTTGTGCGCGTGAATCGCGTGGGCTTGCGAGCGATCACTCGGACATCGTGTTTGCGGCCGTGCATGCACTGTCTCGCTTGGATGAGGAGAACCTCGCGAAGGCCTTCGCAGGGGAAAACTGCTCGCTACTTGCGGCCATGGATGTTGTGGACGAAATAAGCAGGCTAAAGCTATGAAGCTCCTCTTAAATCTATACATGGCATTTTTTCGCATAGGCGCTTTCACCTTCGGGGGCGGGTATGCAATGCTTCCGATGCTAAAGCGCGAAGTGGTGGAGAAGCATGGCTGGGCAAGCGAGGAGGATTTAATAAATTATTTTGCGCTGGGGCGCTGTACGCCCGGCGTCATCGCGGTAAACACCGCTACCTTTGTAGGCTACGATCAAAAGGGCGTTATAGGCGGCATCGCGGCGACGCTTGGGGTTGTAACGCCATCGCTAATAATAATCCTTGCCATAGCATCGCTACTGCAAAATGTAATGCATATCGATTGGGTGATGAGCGCATTCGCAGGGATACGCGCAGGCGTTGCGGCGCTGGTTGTAACCACCGTTATTGGGCTTATAAAAACGAATGTGTATGTTAAAAAGGCTGAGGGTGATACTCGTTCGTTCCTTAAAAGGAATTATCTAAACCTCATACTTTGCATTATAGCATTTGCGGTGGTGGCTGTTTTGGGCGAATCGCCCGTGTATGTTGTTATCGGCGCAGGGCTTTTGGGGCTTGCGAGCGGTAAGTGGGGAGGCAAGGTATCATGAGTGATTTATTATTGCTATGCTACGAATTCTTCCTAACGGGCCTATTTGCGGTGGGCGGCGGCCTCGCAACCATCCCCTTCCTCACCGACATGGCGAAAAACTACCCTCATTGGTTCACCTTATCCGAGCTTGCGGACATGATAGCGGTTAGCGAATCAACCCCCGGGCCTATCGGCGTTAATATGGCCACATATGTCGGCTATACTACCGCAGGCGTACCGGGTGCGTTACTTGCATCGTTCTCGTTGCTTCTTCCAAGCGTGGCGGTGGTGTTGATGGTGGCGAGTGTGTTTAAGCGCTATCGCGAGCACAGCTTGGTACAAAACACTTTTTCGTTTTTGCGCCCCGCCGTGGCAGGACTTATCGGTGCGGCGGCGCTGGAGCTTTTTTCACTTGCACTTATACCAAACGGGCAGTGGCATTTTGGCGCGGTTGCTATATTTGCGGTGGTTGTTCTATTAAAGCTACACCCCAAAACAAAGAAGGCGCATCCCATCATATACATACTCGGCTCGGCAGTGCTTGGTGCGGTGTTGGGATTGTAAATATATTTTTTAATTGACAAAGCCCCTCCCCCATGATACCATTACATGGATAACTACCGAAAGGAAGTAAGCGCATGAAACAATTTCTTACGAACCGTTTTTACTTTAGCTTTAACTTTGCGTTCTTTTTTACGCAAGGTCTATTACGGTTTGCAAGATGATTTGCGCATGATTTAAGTGCACTTACGCCTCGCAGCAAACCGCTGTGGGGCGTTTTTAATTTTAGGAGGAGAAAGAATATGATAGTAATAATCGCACCGGGAATAGAAGAGAGTAGCATTACGCCGCTCGTACGTTGGTTAAATGTGCGCGGCATTGAAGTGAATGTAATGCAGGGCGTTCATCAATTAACGCTTGGGCTCGTGGGCGACATGACCACCATCGACATTGACATGCTACGTGCTATGGACATGGTTGAGGATGTAAAGCGCGTTCAAGAACCTTACAAGAAAGCGAACCGCAAGTTCCACAACTTTGACACGGCTATCGAGGTGCGCGGTGCACGCGTAGGCGGCAAGGGTGATTTCCTTATAGCGGCAGGCCCCTGCTCCGTTGAGAGCGAGGAGCAGATCATCGGCATAGCGAAATCGGTTAAGGCCGCAGGTGCAACCATGCTTCGCGGCGGTGCTTTCAAGCCGCGCACATCGCCCTATGCATTCCAAGGACTTCACGGCGATGGAATAAAGCTACTGCTTGCCGCACGCGAGGAGACGGGGCTTCCCATCGTAACCGAGATTATGGATCTTTCACAGCTACATCATTTCGTTGATGTTGATGTTGTTCAGGTTGGCGCGCGCAACATGCAAAACTTTGAGCTTTTGAAGGAGCTTGGTAAATGCGACAAGCCGATCCTCTTAAAGCGCGGCTTATCCAACACCCTTGAAGAGTGGCTAATGAGCGCGGAATACATCATGGCCGGGGGCAATGATAAGGTTATACTTTGCGAGCGCGGCATAAGAACATTTGAATCATACACGCGAAACACGCTCGACCTTTCGGCAATCCCTGCCATCCGCGCACTGTCGCACCTGCCCATCGTTATCGACCCGAGCCACGCCACAGGCCGTTACACCATGGTAGAGCCCATGTCCCGCGCGGCGGTAGCGGCAGGCGCACATGGCCTAATCATCGAGGTGCATAACGACCCTGCAAATGCGCTTTGCGACGGTGCACAATCGCTAAAGCCTGCGGCATTCGAAAAGCTAACGAAGAAGATCGCCGCCATTCGCGCGGTTACGGAGGCCGAAGATGCATAGCATAAAGGTACAAACATCGCCATCATACGATGTGCACATAGGTTCGGCACTGTTATCGAGCGCACCTATGCGCATACGTGAGA
>CAYJPI010000134.1:0-6691 GCA_964372005.1 uncultured Oscillospiraceae bacterium
AACTGTAATATCATATGCCGATTCAAGTAAATACACAAGTAAAATATACTGAAAGTTCATTATATGCGGACTATTCCCTTGCATTAGCAACTTAAAAATGATATTATTACAAGTGTATATATCTTCTTTTGTGTATGCATTCAGTACGCTTACACCAAGAGCGCGAAAGGAACATAATTATGATAGAAACCTCATCGGTCTCTCTTAAAGATATTGTCGATTTCGATCATCTGCAACGCTTGCAAGATTGCTTTGCCGCGGTCGCGCAAATCACCTCCGTGGTGATCGACCCAAGCGGCTACCCGCTTACCAAGCCCAGCAATCTGCAGGGTTTTTGTGCGATCATGCAACAAAACGAAACCTGCCTCGGTAAGTGCATCGAAACCAATTCCGCTTTGATAGCCGAAAACCTCGAAACGCACAAACCGTCAACCCTGATTTGCCCGCATTCCGGGCTCTTCACCGCATCTGTTCCGATCTTCCTAGAGGATACGCTCTTAGGTTGTTGGATTTTGGGGCAGGTACGCATTGACGACCCGCCCGACGATGTTCTTGATAACACTGCCGGCTTCGGTGGGATAGACCGCTCGCTTCTTACCGATGCGATGGATATGCTACCCAAGTTCACAAAAGAGCAGTTTTCTGCATTCTTTGACTACTTGATGGCACTCTCCCAAACGCTCACCCAGCTCACGCACGCGGGCTACGACATGAAATACAAGAACCAAAAGATGGAGGAGCTCACCGAGGAGTTGCACATCACCGGTAGCATGCTCCGCCGTTTCATCGACAGTGCTGATGCCGCCATGTACGTGCGTGATGCCTTCAGCGGTGAAGTTCTCATGGTTAACGAAAAGCTATGCGAACTCGTTAAGCTACCCATGGAGGACATCGTTTATCGTTCCTGCTTCGATGTGATAAGCAACGGCGATTTGTCCGACATGACATTTTGTACCCCCGAATATATAGATACTCTGTTTGATGAAGATTCAAACCCCAACGACATAAAGCGCCTCGATGAATTGTTCTTAGCACGCACAAACACTTGGATGCGCCGCACCTCGCAAGGGATACATTGGGTGGATGGCCGCTGTGCGCTGATGGTCACTTTGTCGGACATCACGAAGGAGCATCTTGAGCAGGACAAGCTTGAAGAGCTTGCATACTATGATCGAAACCTCAAATTACCCAATCTCCTAAAGCTCTCTGAGGATTATTCCGAGTACACCGATAATGAAATGCATCTTATTTGCATTGACATAAAGGAATTGCGCCGCATCAACGATGCTTATGGCCGAACCATCGGTGACGCGCTACTCGAGCTTATAGTAACTTGGATGAAAGGTAAGCTTTGGCGGGGCCAATACCTGTATCGAATCGACGGCGATGCATTCGCAGTGCTCGTACCCGGCTTCGATTCCACTGTCGCGAAAGACATCGCTAACCAAATAACCAAGCGGTTTGAGGAGAGCTGGGTGCTCCCGATTGGCGAAGAGGATGTTAACATCTTCTGCGGGGTTCATGTTTGCATAATTTCAAATAATGTAAACATTTCCAATGCGGATTCCTTGAGCAATGTCATCGAACGTGCGATGGATACATCTCGCGAAGAAGGCATCGTCACTTTCTACGATATCGACCTTGACAAGAAGTTCAAGGATCATCTCTCCTTCCAGCTCACGCTTAAAAAGTCTATTTTGCAGGGCATGGAACACTTCTCGCTCGCATACCAACCCATAATTTGTGCGAGCACCAAGAAATGGTGTGGAGTTGAGGCGCTTTGCCGCTACAACCATCCCTATTACGGGAATGTTCCTCCTACCACCTTCATACACGAAGTGGAAACCATGGGCTTGATGGAGCCCTTGGGAATGTGGATTCTTGAAAGTGCGATCAGCCAATGCAAGGCATGGAAACTCGATACGCTTGATGGTTTCTTTATCGATGTTAACTTCTCGCCCATCCAGTTTGGCGACCCGAAGCTACTAAACGATGTAAGTTCGTTGCTTGATAAGTACGATTTTCCTGCATCCGCTCTATGCATCGAGATAACCGAAAGCATGGATCTTTTCTTCACACCGCATGTGAAAAAAGCCATTGAAGGGTTGAGCAATCATCATATCCGTGTGGCACTCGATGATTTCGGCATCGGTTATTCTTCGTTCCAAAGCCTTCGTAATGTTCCTGCCCGAGTGCTCAAAACCGAAAGGCAGTTTGTACAAAACATCGAGCACGACACGTATCTTGAAAACCTTTTCCGCATCATGGTGGAGCTTGGGCACTTGGCGAATATGCGCCTGGTTGCAGAGGGCGTTGAAACCGCGGAGCAAAGGGATATCGTGTGCAAGCACGGAGCGGATTATATACAAGGGTATTACTATAGTATGCCCCTTAATGTGGAAGAGATGGAGCAGAAGCTCAATTATTTCTTTGATCAAATTTCAGTAGAGGATTAAACAAACGCATGATTTATTTTTCCAACGATTATCTTGAGGGTGCACACGAGCGCATCATCGAGAAGATAACGCAAACCAACATGGCTCAATCCCCCGGCTACGGCCTAGATGATTATTGCGATGCCGCGCGAGCTGCCATACGCAAAGCTTGCGCCTTACCCGATGACACCAATGTAACTTTCGTATCCGGCGGCACACAGGCAAACCTCATCGTTATCCGCTCGATACTTCGGCCTCACCAGGGCGTTATTTCGTCCGACCAGGGGCATATTGCAACCCATGAATCGGGTGCAATAGAAGCTACGGGGCACAAGGTTCTCGCGCTTGACTCTTGTGACGGTAAGATCACCGCCGAACAGGTGCTCGAGGCTTATAACTGGCATTACGCACAGGACAATCGCGAGCACATCGTGCAACCGGGCATGGTATACATATCGCATCCCACCGAGTTTGGCACACTCTACTCCCGTGACGAATTGGCCGCGCTCTCCAAGGTATGCAAGGAATGCGGTTTGCCGCTATTCCTCGATGGGGCGCGCCTAGGTTACGCCCTCGCCGCCGAGGGTTCGATTACGCTTGAAGAGATTGCCAAGTATGTAGATGTGTTCTACATCGGCGGCACGAAAGTCGGCGCACTTTTCGGCGAGGCCATCGTGATTGTGAACGGAAGGTATAATCACGATTTTACCTATTATGTTAAGATGAGTGGCGCGCTACTTGCAAAGGGGCGTATGCTTGGGTTGCAGTTTTTAGCGTTGTTCGAGGATGGTCTCTATCATCAAATCGGAGCGCATGCCGTAAACGAAGCAAAGAGGATCAAGGAAGCCTTCATCAAGAAGGGGATAAAGCTCCACGTTGATTCAAGCACCAACCAGCAATTCCCGATACTCTCAAACGAAGCAATAGAGAAGCTCGGCGAAAAATATGTTTCCTGTTTCTGGGATAAGATAGACGACACTCATTCTTGTGTGCGTTTTTGCACCAGCTGGGCTACCAAGAGCGAGAATGTAACATCGCTCATAAAGGATATTGAAGCGCTGTAGACATGCAGCATACTTGTGATTTTATTTGAACGAGGAAGGAATTTAACATGCACTACGAATATCGCACCGAAGGGGTGTGCGCATCACAACTGACATTCGACATCGACCAATCGACGCATCGCGTGCGTAATCTCGCTTTCACCGGCGGTTGCGACGGCAACCTCAAGGCCATATCCAAGATCGCCGACGGAATGGATGCGGATCTTCTCATCGACAAGCTCAAGGGCAACACTTGCGGCTCAAGGCCCACATCCTGCGCCGACCAACTCGCAAGGGCGCTCTCCAAGGCCATCGCCGCGAGCTGACCGGGGGGATGCGAAAGGACGGGAGGTACGCTAAGGGACGCTGTCCCTTAGAACCCTGCAAGAGGCTCTGCCTCTTGACTCCGCAAGGAGATTTCATCTCCTTGACCTCTCTTCTCGGCCGCTACGCAGCCGAGGAATAAATATTTGATAACAAACCACCCATTTTTGCGCTTAAAGCAATGGCGCAAAAATGGGTGGTAATTTTATACTCTATCCCTGAGCCGTGAAGCGGCTCAGAAAAGGGTTCCAAGGGATGAAATCCCTTGGCGGGGTACGGGGCAGAGCCCCGTAGTAAGTACACCTCTACGGCATCCCAACAACATAATAGGTCTGCGTTTGCGTTGGGCCGACATGCACCTCACCGGCATACGCCTTGTATGTCGTCTTGGCGATCGGCAAGGTTTCGATAGCCACGCCGTCCTTATAGTAGGTTGCGTAAGATTGCCAGATCGAACCGTTCTTGCGCTCTACTATCTCAACCGACTGGCCCGGAGCGAGCGTCATATCGGTGTAATACTGTGTGCTCCCCGACGGATATACCGTTTCCACCTTCTCGGAAGTGAGTTCGATATAATCGTACTCCATCGGCTCGCCATATATCGCGATATTTATTTCTTCATTCACCATATCGATCCAACTAAAGACATACACGGTCGAATCAGTGTTGTTCTTCCACACGAAATCAATATGCCCTGTATCGATCGTTGCATCGAGTCCGCCGGCGATATAGCTTAGTTTTTCCGAGTGACCACGACGATACACTATCTCAAGATCCGACGAGAGCACAGCCGCGTAAAGCGTGCTCGAAACCTGGCATACGCCGCCGCCGGCTTGATCCTCGGTTGTGCCCCGCACTATCGCAGGCGCTGGAGACCATCCAAGCGCATATGTGCGGTCACCGAGAACCGTATTGGTTAAAAACTCCTCGCCGGGTGCAAGATGTACGCCATTGATAAGCCCGGTCGCTTTAACCAAGTTCTCCACGCGCGATTCACGATTATAGGGCGAACGGGCGAAAGAAGTGGTGTAACTACCCCTTAATACGAAATCCTCGCGGATGGTTTCAATCGTCAAATCCGCCTCGGTATATGTTACTGGGATCTGTGCATTTTCATAGGTGTTGGTGTCTGCCATATCGATAAGAAGTTGCGAAAGCTCCTCTTGCTCTACTGTAACACCCGCAACATCCTCTGAATACTCCACGGGCAAGAAATCAATGTCCTGTGCGCTCTTCATATCCTTGGGAAGTTCGTCTTTCCGCGCCTCAAGTGGCTGTTCAAATGTTAACAGCTCAAACGATGCGTCGATAGGCTCGCTGTCAATCCCGAGCGACAAGGTTTGCACGGCATCACTTACTGCTTCATGCGATACGGTGGCCGTAGTCGTAAGTGCGCGTCCATTCGTTTGAATGTCCATAAGTTCCACTTGCAACTGCTCGAGCGATCCTTCGCGGCCGAATGCCATCGCTTGCGACACTATCGCTTCCGCATCATATGTGAAGCCGAACGCGGATGAATCGATGAGGAATTCTTGTTCCTCGTGCATAAGCGTTATCGAAAGCTCTGCTTCGCCCTCCGTCCTCGAAAGTAAAACCGCCGCGAGCGCCTCCTCCGGCGTCATCGCTCCTACATCGATGCCATCTATGGTGATACCATTATGGATGGTAGGTGAATCGGCTATTGCTTTTCGCGCTTCTTCCTGCTCGTTCATTTGCTGAACAAATAAGAAACCACATACTGCGGCCGCCGCAAGGCATATCGTTGATACAGTGGGGATAATCCATTTATTTTTTTTCTTTGTTTGCGAAGTAGCTTGTTCGCTTGTCGGGGTGGTTTCCATTACCTTTTCTCCTTAATTCCTACATGTGTTGTAAAGTTTTGGTACTCAATACAATTGTTTCACATGCTGATGACATCAGTATTATACCATAAGTTCGTAATTTGCAACATGTAAATTTACATATATTTTATTGTATTATATTGCTCAATATGTCGCAAAGAATAGTACCACCCCCCATCCGTTACATGTTGCGCAAATCCACCTATGTCGTGTATAATGTACTTTGGCAAAATGCTACTATATCATTTTGGAGGTCAGTTTTGACGTATCTTTATCAATTCGCCATCATAGCCGCGATATCATATGCGGCCGAATGGCTAAACAAGCTCATCCCCATCTCCATACCCGCAGGTGTATGGGGTGTTTTATTGTTGGTGCTATTATTGCAATTCAAGGTGATTAAACTATCCCATGTTGAAAAGGCAGGTGATTTCCTTCTTGAAATCATGCCCATAATGTTCGTCCCTGCAATGGTTGGGCTTATGGAATCATGGGATATTCTTCGCGACAAGGTGGTTGCCATGTTTATTACCGTAATAGTAACCTTGATATTCAGCATGGCAATATCCGGCAAGGTGTCCGATTATTTCGCGAAGAAAAAGGGGGCGTCAAACGATGAATGAGGTATTCGAAGGATCCTTCCTTTTTGGTTTAGTGCTTACCCTGGTTACATATAAGGTTGGAATGTTGCTTCAAAAAAGGTTTAAGTTCGCCCTATTGAATCCCATCATAATAAGCGGCATACTTTGTATAATCTTTTTGCTGCTTACCGATATCGAGTACGAAACATATAATGAGGGTGCATCGATTTTTACAAATCTACTCACCCCCACTACCGTTTGTTTCGCAATTCCGTTATATAGGCGATTGCCATTGTTAAAGCAACACATGCAATCCGTCCTCTTCGGCGTGGCCTCAGGGGTGGTGAGTTGCATGTTCGGCACATTTATATGCGCGCTGGTGTTCGACTTTACGCATGTTGAGTACATAAGCGTGCTTCCCAAGTCCATAACCACCGCGCTTGGCATAGCCGTTAGCGCCGAATACG
>CAYJPI010000135.1:0-6682 GCA_964372005.1 uncultured Oscillospiraceae bacterium
AGTTCCCTTAAATATATGCTTCACCGATTTATTTGTAACAATGAGCATAGAAACACCACTAATGTCATTTTGCTTCAAGCAATCTAAGTCCACGCGGCAAAGGAGCTGGCCTTTTACCACCTGTTCGCCTTCTTTTACAAATGATTCAAAACCATTGCCATCTAAAGTCACAGTATCAATGCCAATATGCAAGAGATACTCTGTGCCATTTTTATCCTCAAGTCCATATGCATGTTTTGTGGGAAAGCACATCATAACAGTTCCATCAATCGGAGACTTTACATCTCCCGATGTCAAATCTACCGCAAAACCATCACCCATTGCTTTTGAAGAAAATGCAGGATCGTTTACATCTTCAAGCTTCACGTACTTGCCTTCATAGGGGCTTACAAAATCCGACTTGTTTTTATTGAAAAACATATCATATCTCCTCTCTATTTTGAGTAATACCGGGAAAACGAGGGTAGCGCGAGAGCGCCACCCTCATTGTGTTACATTGGACGGTGTCGCCACCATCTACGAAAGTTTGGGCCAGAATGCTTTGTTTGCTTCGATCAAATCATCCAAGATACATTTTGCAATCCTTGCGCTCGGAACGGTTTTTGAAAGCGTGATTGCTTGCCACAATTTTTGGTAACTACCTTCAATCCAAGCTTCCACAACCAGTTTTTCTACTGCGACTTGTTGTTCCATCAAGCCTTTTTGGAAGCGCGGGATAGAACCTTGATTGATTCTTTCATATCCGTTTTTCCCTAAGATACAAGGAATTTCAACCATTGCCTCTCTGTCAAAGTTTTCGATTGCACCTTCGTTTGGTACGATCAAAAGCATTTTTTCCTTTGTGTTCATTGCAATTGCGCAAGCCAAGTCTACTATGTATTCCGCATGAGCATCCGCTTCGAATTTACACCCGACAGCTGTACCTTTGTCGATGATAGCTTGGCAATCCGCAAAAATATTTTTCTCTCTAAAGTTCATAACTTCGTTTGCACGAGTATATTCGGGGTTGGAATGCTCCACAACATAATCAGGGAATAGATAGTATTTCAAATACGTGTTCGGAATGCATGTCGGGTCAACCGCAAACACATCATTTGCTTTCCTAAATGTATCATTCCAACTATCTTCCGCATGTTGTCCGCCGGGCTTGGCATTAGAGAAACCATGCACCGCAACATGTTTTTTGATGACGGGCATTAAATCATTTCCGTCTTTATCTTCGATTTTGTGCCACCAACCGAAGTGATTTAAGCCATAGTATCCAACAGAAAGTTCTTTTCTCGAAGAAAGTCCGGCGATACTCGCCATTTTCTCTTCCAAGTCAATTGGCATGTCGCAAATATTCAATATTTTTGAATTTGGGCGAAGCCTCCTTGTCGCCTCGGCAACGATTGCGGCAGGATTGGAGTAGTTCAACATCCAAGCGTCAGGGGAGTATTTTTCCATGTAATCCAATACTTCCAATACACCGGTGATGGAGCGCATACCATACGCAATGCCACCCGGACCGCATGTTTCCTGACCAACCACACCATATTTGAGCGGGATTTTCTCATCCAACTCACGCATTGCGTAAAGGCCAACACGGATGTGGCACATAACAAAGTCGATGTTTGTGAAGGCTGTTTCCGGGTCTGTCGTATAACCAAATTCGATCTCAGGCGCATTTTCTTTCATGTAAATCGCGCAAGCTTTAGCTATGGTTTCTTGGCGTTCCTTGTTGTTATCATAGAACATGATTTTTCTAATTGGGAAGCGATCCATTTCTTGCAAAAGCAACAAACAAATTCCCGGTGTGAATGTGCTTCCGCCGCCTGCAATTACCACTGAATATTTCTTTTCCATCTTTTTATCTCTCCTTAAAATATATAATACGGTTATAATTGATTGAAACAATTAAGGCCATTAAAGCAATGCTTCAAACTTTTCTCTTACTTTTGCAACTCTCGTTCCAATGATCACTTGTACAGCCGTCCCTTTCACGCTTACGCCGTGGGTGCCAATGCTTTTGAAGTACGCATCATTTTGTACCAAGCTTGCATCGGTTACGGTTAAGCGCAACCTTGTTACGCAGTTAGAAACATCAACAATATTTTCCTTTCCACCCAAGGCTTCTAAGATTTTCTCTTCAAAACTGCTATCTTTGGAAGCTGCTTGTTGCTCTTTATACTCTGATTTACTATAGAACTTGATCTCTTCTTCCAATTCACGGCCGGGTGTTTTGAAGTCGAATTTCAAGATTAAGAACTTGAACACGAAGTAGTAAATCGCAGTGAAAATCAAACCGACAATAAGCAGCATGAGGTATGTTTCCCAGTGGTTTTTCATCAACGGAATGAAGTTCATCGCAGAAATCTCAATCAAGCCGCCGGACATTACACCGAATAAGCCCAGTGCATTTGCAATTGTTGTAAGCGTTGCGGCTAAGATCGCATGAACAACAAACAAAGCCGGTGCGATGAACAAGAATGTAAACTCAATCGGTTCTGTTACACCGCATATAACGGAAGTAAGGGTAATCGGAATCAACAATCCCATCACTTTTTTTCTTTTGGCGGTGTTAGCGGTCTTATAAAATGCAAATGCGATACCGGGTATGCCGAACATTTTAGACAAACCTGTTAATTGAGGCCATGCAAAAGGCGCCAATTCTTTCAAAGATTGTGTGCTTGCCGCAAGTTCGGGAAGCATTGCAACCCAGTTTTGCTGTACACCGCCTGCGATTACTGCGGCATCGTAATAAAATGGGAAGTAAAGCAAATGATGCAAACCAAACGGAATCAACAAACGCTCTAAGAAAGTGAAAATCCAAACACCGAAGGACCCGGCGGCGGCGATAGATACTTGGAAGGATGAAATCCAACCTTGCACGATAGGCCAAACCACTGCGCAAAGTAAAGCTACAGGGATTAACAAGAAGAAACCAATCAAATAAACAAATGTGGATCCGTTGAATACGCCCAACCATTCGGGTAATTCTTTATCAAAAAATCTATTATGCAATGCAATTACGATAATCGAAATTAGAATCGCGCCGGCCATACCCATATCGAGTGTTTTGATGTTAGCAATCATGGTTAATCCGCTTGCAGCACCCGTTTCCATCGCATAATCCACACCGAAACTTGAGCCGAAATGTTTTAATATCGCGCCTAAAAAATAATGAAATGTAAGGTATAGGGCAAGACTTTCCATAGAACATCGCGCATGTTGTTTTTTAGCCAGACCGATGGGGAGGCCAACCACGAAGATAAGAGGAAGTTGATTGAACACCGTCCATCCGCCGTCCATGATAATAGACCAGCACTTGTACCACATACCATCGGGATTTGCTAAGTCGCCAACGATGGCTTGTGTTGTGAACAATGTAGCAATACCTACAACCGTT
Organism: uncultured Oscillospiraceae bacterium; assembly: GCA_964372005.1. Lineage (GTDB taxonomy): Bacteria > Bacillota > Clostridia > Christensenellales > CAG-138 > CAYPKG01. The sequence continues at coordinate 3,389 of CAYJPI010000135.1, forward strand.
CCTGCAAACGCGAATAGTAGAACGGGGATAAACATCGCCCCACCAAACGCTTGAATCCTTTTCATCATAATCATGCAACTCCTTTGTCGACTGTATTTTGTTGAGCTCATTCTATATGGTAGAACACAAAAACACAATACATTCCAAGGGTTTAGGAACAAGGAAACAACGGTTGTTATTTGTTTCAAAAGGCGTGATATTTCACATATCGATGGTGTTGATACTGTTCTCAAGTTAAATAGTTTCAAAATAATTTGAAACTGCTAAGGAAAACAGTATCTACTAATCCTCGTGCATGTAACCTTTTAAATGAGGATTAGTATGATTATTCGGAATCTTTGATATACTCCAACAGTTTAATCAACAATATATCTGTGATAATATATAGATGGGATGTACAGGTGAATGGGACATAGGATAAGCCTGTGTTAAACTTGTTCGCCGAGAAGCCGATGAAGGCATCACAGTGCTTTTTAAGTAGGTTATGCGTATCTTTCGCTATTCCGATGACACCGATATGGTGCTGCATGAGATATTTCGCCCACTTAATTGCGGTGGCATTGTTACCCTCAAATGAAATTATGATGAAAAGATCATTTGGCAAAAGGGTATTTACAAGTACCCCCATTTCATCGTTATCCTCTACAATGTGTATGTGTAAATTGATATAACTACATTTGCGCTTAAGTTCCTGTGCCGTTAAATTTTGCACTTCCCCTGTTACGAACATGAAAATTCTATTTGCGTTATGTATTTTCTTCAAAATGTCTGTCATGTCAAGAACTTCCAGTTTTTGTAGGGTTTTGTGAATGTCCGCCACCGTATTTGAAAGAGTGTCCATTTCAAATTCGGGAATGTTCTCCAAGCTCCATTTAATATGAATTTTCAGCTCACTATATCCGTCGAGCCCCAATTTTTTTGCAAATCGTATTATGTTTGCACTGGAACAATTGCAAGCCTCGGCCAAGTGCTTGATGGACATTTTTTGGCACTTATTTTTATTGTGTACAATATATTGCCATATAAAGATATCTGCCTCGTTCAGCTGCTCATAATGCTGCTCCACCAATTGGTCAATATTCATCGTCTATTGCCTCCAACGCTTTAATATAGTCCAAATACGTAACAAATAAAATATCAATTAAAATAAAGTACTCAGCCAAGCATTTATATTCTGTTCCCTTGATATCACGAATGATAATGGGCTCAATATAAATACCATGATCGCAAATGTTTTGTAGTGCATTTTCCTTTGTCGCAGTAATGGCTACCACCTTCGTGCCTTTGAGCTTTATTTTTTTCACAAATTCGATGCTCCCCTCCGAATTTCCTGAAAAAGAGATAATGATAACCACATCATTCATTTTGATGTTTTGCTCATAATGATCTGTTTCGCCACTCGTTTTTATTCTATATAGTAATTTGTTGATATGCAAAAAAGTACGATACAGCTCATCTGCTACACTTCGTTGAACAGCGCCTTTGGCATGTACGTATATATTTTCAGCATGATGCAAAAGCTTTGCAACCTCACTCAAATCATTTTTCTTTATATTATTGATGTATTTATTATATCCCGCTTGTATTTTTTCGATAGAACTTATTACGGTTGTTTCCTCAATATTTTCCATCTTCAAAAGTAGCTTCAGCTCAGAATATCCACTAAGGCCAATTCTTTTTGCAAATCGCAAAATGGTCGTTTTTGATACGTGACAATTCTTTGCTAATAGCTCGATAGACGATTTTTCGCATAATTTTGAATTATTGGATATGTATTTCCAAATTGCAAGGTCGTTCGCACTTAGTGCATTGTAGTGTTTCGTAACGCGCTCAACTAACTTCATATTTTCACCATCTAAAACATATCAATTTTCTTTATTATACCTTAAACTTAAAGTTATTTCAAATATGCGTTTGTATGGGCAGGTATTGTTTTTCCTAAAGCTATCGCTACTGCTACAAAGCCACTACACCACCGGAATAACCGTCGGTTGGCGCGTGGCTATCGTTGCGCCTTCGGGGATGGGGGTGGTGTATGGATTGCCTGTGCCTATTGCGATTTCAGCGGTGTTGCCGCGATAGCTCTCGTCAAACAGATGAATGCTCTCTACGAGTTCGCCGTTCACATATTTATCCTGAAATGTTTCGGTTTCGATGCGCGGACGCGAGGATATGAGCGTTACCTGATACCCATACGGTATGCTCGGATCATCAACATACCTTGCCTCCTCAACGGAAGGATCGCGCGGCGTTTCCTCCGTCACCTCGGCTCTCGATTGGTAGGTAACGCCTTCGGGAAGCGGTACGCCGTATACATCAACATGGATATTCTCACGGCGGCTCGATTCCGCGTTTGGTGTAAAGTATACGAACACATAAAGCGGCGCATCGGTATCATTGCGATACTTAAAATCAATGCCGCTTGAATCAACGGTCGCATCAAGCCCCGGCTCAATGTAGTCCACGGGTATTGAGTGCGCCTTTCTATCGGTTACCTCTATGTCCGCGGCAATCAAAGCATTAAAAAGCGTAGTGCTCGGCTGGCATACTCCGCCGCCAACTTGCAAAGTGAACTCCTTGCCTCCGCTTATTCCGTTGGCATCCTTCCAACCACTTGCTATAAATAAAAAGTTAAGAATTTTGAAATAATGTTGGAGTGTCGATTGAGAGTAGCAAATGTTCAAGATGAAGGATGGAAGTAGCGTATGACGTGGAGATGATTTGAAAGGACTATTGATATGGCTATTTCTGTTGAGGCAAACGTTTGCCTTAACAGAAAATCATCAGCTATATCGTTTTGAGCGCGAGCTTTTTTTGCGGCGATCTTGCTCTTCCACGATCTCTCCTCACACTCGGGCTTCAATCTTAACGCAATTTGCCCAAATTGGTATGTGGTTAAATTTCGTCGGCACTTTTGCATGTTGACCATCCGCTCCTTCGCCGCAAGTTTGTGCTTAAATTTGAGTACCCTCATCGAAAATACAACACCATGTTCCTCGCAAATTGCATGGTAGTGATTGCTAAGATGGAGAATGGGTTTGTTTGATGGTGGGACTACCGGTCTCATCACATAGAGTGGCTGGCGATGAGGTACATGGGTTGGGGCTAATGGTGATGTAAAAAAAGGATACATATTTCTGTTTTTTACCACATCGCAAAGAACAGTAACGTTGCCTAAAATGGGCAAAAGTGAGATAATGAAGTGATATTATAGATTGAAACAGTTTGGTCGGATTTCCGACGGAACTGTTAGAAGGTCAAGACAAGGCATCGGCTATACTTATCTGTACAACA